>NZ_LZKH01000017.1:0-106603 GCF_001672745.1 Mycobacterium sp. E1386 | reverse complement strand
CGCGTCACGCGCGCTGCAGGGCATCGGCGGCGGCGGGCTGATGGTGACCGCGATGGCGCTGATCGGCGAGGTGATCCCGCTGCGGGACCGTGGCCGCTATCAGGGCGCGATGGGCGCGGTATTCGGCGTCACCACCGTGATCGGTCCCTTGCTCGGCGGCTACTTCACCGACCACTTCACCTGGCGCTGGGCGTTCTGGATCACCTCGCCGATCAGCGCCATCGCGGTCACCATCAGCCCGCCGCCGCCGATGCCCTGCAGCGCGCGTGACGCGACCAACATGCCCATCGAGCTCGAGAGCCCGCACAGCACCGACCCGGTGACGAAGAACACGACGGCCGCCTGGAAAACGCGCTTGCGGCCGAACAGGTCACCGAACTTGCCGACGAGGGCGGTGATGATGGTCGAGGCGAGCAGGTAGCTGGTGACGACCCACGATTGATGGCCTGCGCCACCGAGATTGGCGACGATGGTGGGCAACGCTGTCGCCACGATCGTTTGGTCCAGCGCGGCCATCAGCATGCCGAGCAGGATCGCCACGAAGATGAAGTTGCGTCGCTGCGGGTCGACCGCGACGTCCCCGGGTCCCGAATCCGAAGTGCGGCCGGCCGGAGCCGCCGCTGGTGTCGCCTTCGTCATGCCCGCCTTTCCACGGCTTTCGATGGTAGTGAGTGCCCACGGTCAACCCGTGGCAACCAAAACCCGCGAAAGGCGTGGGCGCGTCAGCTCGGCGGGCGCGAAACGCACTGCGCGGAGTAGAGCTCCACGCCGAGCTTGTCCATCAGCTCCAGCTGCGTCTCGAGGTAATCGATGTGCTTTTCCTCATCGGCCACGATCTCTTCCAGCAGGTTGGCGCTCGTGGTGTCCTGCTTCTCGCGGCACATGATGATGCCGGGCTTCAGCCGGTCCATCACCTCGTACTCGATGGCCAGGTCGGCCTCGAACTGCTCGCGCAGCGTCTGGCCGATGCGCAGCGAGAAGAGACGCTGGTAGTTCGGCAGCCCATCGAGCAGCAGGATGCGATCGGTGATCGCCTCCGCGTGCCGCATCTCGTCGAAGGACTCGGCCCGGGTGTGCTCGGCAAGCTCGGTGAACCCCCAGTTGTCCTGCATCTTCGAGTGCAGGAAATATTGGTTGATCGCGGTGAGCTCGCCGGTCAACTGCTCGTTGAGCAGGCGCAAAACATCCGGATCCCCTTGCATGATCACTCCCCTACGGTGACGTGAAACGGTGGTCATTTCGTGGCTCCGGGCCGGGTGCGCTGGGCTGAACACACCGTGCCGGGCCGTACCCGCACTTTGCCACGACGCGTGGCGATCTTCCAGCAAGGTATGGCTGTGCTCAGTGTGTGTCGCTCGCGGCCCGGGTGCGGCACGTTGCTAGCGGGTAAGGTTAGACTGCGCTAACGAACTTAGGTTAGACTCAACTAATAACGGTCTGGGTTCGGTACTACTTCTTCAAATCCCGATAAACCCGGGATGCCGAGAGGGAGGACAAAGTGCGCTCGCTTGGCCACGCCGCCGACGAAGGGGATGTCGCCCGCATGCAGGGGATGCACTGATGTATGTGTGCCTGTGTGTCGGCGTCACCAACCACACGGTGTCCGAAGTGGTTGCGCGCGGTGCCTCCACCTCCAAAGAGGTCGCGGCCGCATGCGGTGCCGGTGGCGATTGCGGACGTTGTAAGAGGACACTGCGGGCCATCATCGCCGCGTCGGCGAATCTCGAGACCGCTCCGTCGCTTTAGCCCCGGGCTTTGTTGAAGTCCGCCAGGGCCGCCGCGTTGGCCTGTGCGCCCATCAATTCGGCGAAGTGAGCGTTTTCCCGCGCGGTGGCTGCCGCGATTTCCGGCCGCACCGGTTCGATCATCGTGTGCTTGACCGCCATCAAGCTTGAAATGGGGCGGCTGGCAAGGGTTTCCGCGTGCCGACGGGCTTCGGGCAACAGATCCTCGGGGTCGCAGACCCGCCAGACCAGGCCCATCCGCAGCGCCTCCTCAGCGTCGACCCATTCCGAGGACATCAACAGCCAGGCGGCATTCTGCCGGCCCACCAGCTGCGGCAGCAGGTACGACGAGGCCGCTTCCGGGGCCACCCCCAGGCTGGTGAACGGACACTTGAGGCGGGCCGTCGATGACATGAAGGCAAGATCGGCGTAGCCGAGGATCGTGGCGCCGATGCCCACGCCCACACCGTTGACCGCGCAGATGAGCGGCTTGGGGAACGCGCTGAGGGCGTCGATCAGCCCGACGAAACCGTGCTTGCCCGGGGCGAAATCCGGATCGGTGATGCGGGCCTGCATCTCGGCGAGGTCAGTACCGGCGCTGAAGCCGCGGCCCGCGCCGGTCAGCAGCACCACCGCGACCTCGGGGTCGTCGGCGGCGGCCAACAGCGCCTCGGCGGTCGCGTCGTACAGGGCTTCGTTGAATGCGTTCAGCGCCTCGGGCCGGTTCAGCGTGAGGGTGCGCACCCGGTTTTCGTCATCGATCTGCAGCGTCACCGCTGCAGCCTAACGACGTCAGCCGTTGCTGTAGACGCGGGTGGGCGCGATCAGCACGACGGCGCGCCGCTCCCGGGCCATCACGCGGTCGTATTCGTCCCAGTCGTCATGCGTGCCGCCCGCGGCGGTGAAGACGTCGCGGAGCAAGAGCCGCAGCTGGTCGTCCGTGGTCAGCCAGGGCTGCGTGTCCTCGGGGCCGGCCAGCTCGGCGCGGCCCTCGACCGTCGCCCACTGCCAGCCCTTGCGAAAGGTGACCGCCAGTTGCGGCCGTGCGCGCAGGTTGGCCAGCTTGACCTTGCCGTAGGTGGTGAACCCCAACACCTCCTGGCCGCTTTCCGGATGCGGCAACAGGCCGACGTTGACCAGCGAAGCCTGCACCGTTCCGTCGGCCCGAACGGTGGACACCACCGCCAGGCCGTTTTCCG
Organism: Mycobacterium sp. E1386; assembly: GCF_001672745.1. Taxonomy (NCBI): domain Bacteria; kingdom Bacillati; phylum Actinomycetota; class Actinomycetes; order Mycobacteriales; family Mycobacteriaceae; genus Mycobacterium; species Mycobacterium sp. E1386. The sequence goes on along the minus strand of NZ_LZKH01000017.1, from coordinate 103,680 downwards.
CCGCGGCCAGGCCGACGGCATCACGCAGAGATGTCATGTGGGTTCCTCGATGAACGGTGTCTTGAATACGTAGCGGCTGGTGGGGACGGTGTCGATGTTCTCGTTGGCGCCGAACGCCGTGGTGCTGGCGACCATTCGGCCCAGTCGGTCCTGCAAGTCGTCGTCGTCGGCGGCACCGAAAAACGCCTTGAGATCGGTGATCGCCTCCTGCGGGAACAACTCCTCGACGATGCCCGCGATTCCCGGTCCGTCCGGGGTGAGGGCGCGCACCACCCAGTTCTGGGTGTAGCCGAAGGTCGACTGCGTCTCGATCGCCACCGAGGTGTGGTCTCGCTGCCACCGGGCCAGCCAGGTCTCCTGGTCCAGGCCGGCGGGCCGGCGCAGCAGCGCAATGTTGGCTAAACCCGCTGTGCGCGAACCGGATTCGGTTACCGGCGCTTTGAGCGGAACCGATTCGGTTACCAGGTAGGCGGCGAGCTGTTCGCATTCGGCCTCCAGCAGGGTCAGCGCTGCGGACATCTGCTCGCCGTAGCACTGCTGGGTCCACATGCTCACCACCGCCGCGACCGGCGGATCCAGCGTCGTGAGCGTCATCAGCGAGTGGCGCACGGCGTCGTCGCGGACGTTGACCGACAACCCCGGCAGGCCCAATTCCAACAAGGCGTCGGCGACGGGGCCGCGCTGGCGGGCGCACCACCCCTCGTCCGAATCGGCACGCATGAGGACGGCGATGACCTTTTCCATAGGCAGAACCTACCCGCGGCGGCCGCGCTATTTGATCAGCCGGACGGGATGTTCGTCGCTGATCAATCTGCCGATCATGTCGGCCAATTGCCGGTAGGACTCGTCACGACCGCTCGACGAGCGGTACACCAGCCCGATGCGCCGTCCCGGGCGCGGCGCGGCGAACTGCGCTAGGCCCAGGCGGCTTCTCGTCGCCTCGACCGGCACCGCGCTCTGCGGGATAAGCGTCACCCCCAGGCCGCCGGTCACGCACTGCACCGCGGTGGCCAGTGACGCCGCCCGCGTATTGGCCAGCTCCGGTCGAACGCCCGCCTTGTGGCACACGTCCAGCGCCTGATCGCGCAGGCAGTGTCCCTCGTCCAGCAGCAGCAGGGGCAGATCGGCCAGTGCCGTCGCCGGAACTCGCCGCTTTCCCGACAGCGGATGTCCGGGCGGGAGCGCGAGGACGAAATCCTCGTCGTAGATCGGGATCGCGGTGACACCGCCGCTGTCGGCGGGCAGGGCGATGAGGGCCGCATCGAGTGCGCCCTCGCGCAATACCGTCATCAGCCGTTCGGTCTGGTCTTCGGTCACCCGCAAGGTCATTCCGGGGAACTGCTCGGTCAGGCCGGCCAGCACGGTCGGCAGGACGTAGGGCGCGACCGTCGGGATCAGTCCCAGTCGCATGCCGCCCCGCAGCGGATCGGACGAACCCGCGGCGGCGGCGGTGAACGCGTCCACCGCCTCGATGACGGCCTGGGCGCGCGGCAACAGCTCCGCGCCCTCCGCCGTCAAGAGGACACGCCGCGTCGAGCGCTCGACCAGCTGGGTGCCGAGCCCGGTCTCCAGCGCCGCGAGCGCCTGCGACAACGTGGACTGGCTGACTCCGAGAGTGGTTGCGGCGCCGCTGAACTGGCGCTTTTCGGCGACGGCGGCGAACGCGCGGAGGCCGGCGATCGTCGGCTGATAAATCTTATCGGGCATGCCTATAAGTGTAGTGGGAAATATCACCTTTACTTCAGACCGGCCGAGCGGGCAGCATTGGCAGAGAAAGCTATTCTTGAGTGAATCCAAATTAGGAGAGCCATGCCTTTGCTGACCATCGGCGACCAGTTTCCCGCCTATGAGCTCACCGCGCTGATCGCGGGCGACTTGTCCAAGGTCGACGCCAAGCAGCCCGAGGACTACTTCACCACTGTCACCAACGAGGACCACGACGGGAAGTGGCGCGTTGTGTTCTTCTGGCCCAAGGACTTCACCTTCGTGTGCCCGACCGAGATCGCCGCGTTCGGCAAGCTCAACGACGAGTTCGCCGACCGCGACGCGCAGGTCCTGGGCGTCTCGATCGACAGCGAATTCGTGCACTTCAACTGGCGCGCGCAGCACGAGGACCTGAAGAAGCTGCCGTTTCCGATGCTCTCGGACATCAAGCGTGAGCTGAGCCTGGCCACCGGCGTTCTCAACGCCGACGGTGTGGCCGACCGGGCGACCTTCCTGGTGGACCCCAACAACGAGATCCAGTTCGTGTCGGTCACCGCCGGATCGGTGGGGCGCAACGTCGAGGAAGTGTTGCGGGTCCTCGATGCGTTGCAGTCCGACGAGCTGTGCGCCTGCAACTGGCGCAAGGGCGACCCGACGCTGAACGCCGCCGAGCTGCTCAAGGCCTCGGCTTAGTCACGTAGGGTCTGATCAGGGAGGCGAGATGAGCGTAGAAAACCTCAAGGAAGCGCTGCCCGAGTACGCCAAGGACCTCAAGCTCAACCTCGGCTCGATCACGCGCACGACCGAGCTCAACGAGGAGCAGCTGTGGGGCACCCTGCTGGCGAGCGCCGCGGCGACGCGAAACGCTCAGGTAATCAGCGAGATCGGTGCCGAGGCGGCCGACATCCTGTCCGCCGAGGCGTACAACGCGGCGCTGGGAGCCGCATCGATCATGGGCATGAACAACGTGTTCTACCGTGGCCGGGGCTTCCTCGACGGCAAGTACGACGACCTGCGTGCGGGATTGCGGATGAACATTATCGCCAATCCCGGCGTGGAGAAGGCGAACTTCGAGCTGTGGTCGTTCGCGGTGTCGTCGATCAACGGATGCCCGGACTGCGTGGCCTCCCACGAGCACACGCTGCGCGAGGCGGGAGTCGCCCGGGAGACCATCCAGGAGGCGCTGAAGGCCGCGGCCATCATTTCCGGCGTGGCACAAGCGATTGTCGCCGCCCAGACGCTGGCCACCGTCGGCTGACGCAGTGACGGCACCGGCCTGGGTAGAACACGCGATCTGGTGGCAGGTCTATCCGCTGGGGTTCGTCGGCGCCTTTCCTTCGTCGGAGCCGCCGCGGCCGGAAGAACACCGGCTGCGGCGGCTCGTCGACTGGTTCGACCACGCCATCGCGCTGGGCGCGTCCGGCGTTGCGCTGGGCCCGATCTTCGCCTCGCGCACCCACGGTTACGACACCACCGACCACTACCGCATCGATCCGCGGCTCGGGGACGACGATGATTTCGACCATCTCGTCGCCGAGGCCCGTGGCCGCGGCCTGCGCATCCTGCTCGACGGCGTGTTCAATCACGTCGGCCTGGACTTCCCCCGCTACCAGCAGGCGCCGAACGATGAGGCGGCCGCGCGCTGGTTTCGGGGGCGTCCGGGACGATTCCACACGTTCGAGGGCCACTCGGAACTGATCACGCTCAACCACGACAACCCCGAAGTGGTCGACTACACCGCGGACGTGATGGCGCACTGGCTGGAACGCGGCGCCGACGGCTGGCGACTCGACGCGGCTTACACGGTGCCGGAACGGTTTTGGGCGTCAACGCTGCCACGGGTGCGCGAGCGCTTTCCCGACGCCTGGTTCGTGGGTGAGCTCATCCACGGCGACTACGCCGCCGTCGTACGGGCCGCCACCTTCGACTCGGCCACCCAATACGAGCTGTGGAAGGCCATCTGGAGCGCTCTCAACGACGGCAACTTCTTCGAGCTGGACTGGGCGCTGCAGCGGCATGGTGAGTTCCTGGCCGGCTTCGTCCCGCTCACTTTCATCGGCAACCACGACGTCACCCGCATCGCCAGCCGGCTCGACCGCCCCGAGCACGTGGCCCATGCGCTGGTGACCATGCTCACCGTCGGCGGGGTCCCCAGCATCTACGCGGGCGACGAACTCGGATTCCGCGGCGTCAAGGAGGAACGCTACGGCGGGGACGACGCGGTGCGTCCCGAGTTCGCCTCTCCCCCAGTGCAATTGGATGCGTTTGGTGCCGAGATGTGGGCGTTGCACCAGTTCCTGGTCGGGTTGCGCCGTCGTCACCCGTGGCTGCACCGGGCGTCGACCACCGCGCTACGGCTGGAAAACCGGCATTACCTCTACGAGACCCGCAGTGGCGACGACGCGCTGCTGGTCGCGCTCAACATCGACGACGCGCCGATGCGGGTGGCGCTCTCGGAACTGGGCACGTCACACAAGCGGGTCGTCGGCGGGTCATCGGCCCCGCCGGAAGAGGTGGTGGACGCGCTGGTCGTGGAACCGCACGGCTGGCGAATTTTAAGCCCCGCCTAGGCGTTCCACAGTCAGCTGGTCCTGCCCGCCGTCGTAGTACTTGTCGAGGACCGCGAGGAAATCCTCGTTGTCGTCCGCGGCGCGGGCGAACAGCGTCATCGACGAGCGCAGCTTCAGGTCGTCGGGCGAGCCGAAGATGTCGGCGACCGATCGGTCCCGCACCGCGTGGACCAGCCGAGTGCACTCACGCAATCGCGGCCCGAGCACTTCGTGCCGAAGGTAGGCGCGGGCCTCCTCGAGCGAGGAGATGCCGTAGTGCACCGCGGTCGGGCTGCCGCCCAACCCGCGTAACTGAGGGAAGACGAACCACATCCAGTGACTGCGTTTACGACCGGAGCGCAGCTCGTCGACCACGTTGCGGTACACCGGGGCCTGCGCGTCGACGAAGCGCTGGAGGTCGAACGGGTCACTCGCCGATTCCATGTGACTACGGTTGCACACTGTGGAATCCAAAAGACGGAAGGCCGTCAAACGACGAGTGCCCACGGTTCGCGACCTCGCGCCGCTGATCCAGTTCAAGCGACCGCAGTTCGACGCGACCAAGCGCCGCCTCGACGCCGCGCACACCATCGAAGATCTGCGACGCATCGCCAAACGCCGCACGCCCAAGGCGGCGTTCGATTACACGGACGGCGCCGCCGAAGACGAGCTTTCCATCCAGCGCGCCCGGCAGGCGTTCCGCGACATCGAGTTTCACCCGACAATCCTGCGGGACGTCAGCAACGTCACCGCCGGCTGGAATGTGCTGGGCCAGCCGGTGGTCCTGCCATTCGGCATCGCGCCCACCGGCTTCACCCGACTGATGCACACCGAGGGCGAGATCGCGGGCGCGGCGGCGGCGGCCAAGGCGGGCATTCCCTTCTCGCTGTCCACCCTGGGCACCTGCGCGATCGAGGACCTGGTGACCGCTGTTCCCCAGGGCAGGAAGTGGTTTCAGCTGTACATGTGGCGCGACCGGGAACGCTCGATGGCACTGGTCCAGCGCGCCGCGGATGCCGGCTTCGACACCCTGCTGGCCACCGTCGACGTCCCGGTCTCGGGCGCTCGGCTGCGCGACAACCGCAACGGGATGACGATCCCGCCGACGCTGACACTGCGCACCGTCCTGGACGCGGTACCGCACCCGAAATGGTGGTTCGACCTGTTGACCACCGAGCCGCTGGCGTTCGCGTCGCTGGATCGCTGGCCGGGGACCGTCGCCGAGTATCTGAGCACCATGTTCGACCCCAGCCTCACCTTCGATGACCTGGAGTGGATCAAGGCCCAGTGGCCCGGCAAGTTGGTGGTCAAGGGCATCCAGACGCTCGAGGACGCCCGCGCCGTCGTCGACCGCGGCGCCGACGGCCTCGTGTTGTCCAATCACGGTGGTCGGCAACTGGATCGGGCGCCGGTGCCCTTCCACCTCCTGCCGACGGTCGCGCGTGAACTGGGCAAGGACACCGAAATCCTGGTCGACACCGGCATCATGTCGGGCGCCGACATCGTCGCGGCGATCGCCCTGGGTGCGCGGTGCACGCTCGTCGGGCGGGCCTACCTGTACGGGCTGATGGCCGGCGGCGAGGCCGGTGTCACCCGCGCGATCGACATCCTCGCCGACGGGGTGATCCGCACGATGCGACTGCTGGGTGTCACCTGCCTCGAGGAGCTGTCCCCCAGGCACGTGACCCAACTACAACGCCTGGGGCCCATCCAGCCGCCCGCGTGACCGCGTTACTGCAGGCGGGCGACGCGTTCCGTGCGGTTGCGCACCAGGTCGTTGAATGCCTCGCCGGGCCCGACGTGTTCGAAGAGCTGCGGCGGATAGTGAGTGACATACATCGTGCGGCGGCCCCCGGTGGCGGTCGGCCGGGGTGAGGCGTGCATCAGGTCCTGGACATGGACGGTCACGTCGCCGGGGGCGGTGTCGATGCTGACCACCGGTACCCCTTGGAGCCGATGTTCCCAGCGGTAGTGAATCGCCTGGCCGTGGCTGCCCGGCACCACCTGAAGGTTGCCGGTCGAGGCGTCCGAGCCGGTCAGCTGGATGCCGACGCTCACCGCGGGGCACATGAGGGCGTGTCCACCCATGCCGCAGTCCTGATGCCAGGGGATGTTGGACAGCCCACTGGTGTTTCCGGGCACCTTGAGCAGCACCGCGCTGCCTTCCATCCGGTCGGGTGCGGGCCGCAGCGCGGGATCGATGAGGGTGCCCAGCCTGCGAATCCTCGGGTCGTTTTCCAAGGCGGCGAGGACGGGTGAGCGCAGCGTCGCGTAGACCAACCGGCACAGCGCGCTGCCGCCGTCCTCGTCGGTGACCCACCACGAACGGTCGTCCCCCGGCCGGGCCTCGGCCGCGAGGCGGTCGACTTCGCGGTTGGCGGCCCGCATCTCGTCGGTGGCGAAGACACCCCTGACGTGCAGGTAGCCCATGGTTTGCAGCTGTGCGGTCAACTCGGCGTCGTTCTCGTCCAGCGTGAACGTGGCGAGCGGGTCACGCCCCGCCAAGTCGGCGCGGGCCGGATCGTAGGGCGGCACCCCGGCATGCAGGTACCGCAGGACCGGGTCCCAGTCGGCCAGCTGGTCGAAGCCACCCCGCTCAAAGGACAATTCGTCGCTGAGCAGGAGGTTGATCGCCGTGCGGATTTGGCCAACCATGTCGTCCCAGGCCCGTCGGGACAGCCGGACGACGGCGTCTCCGGTGCGCTGCCCCTCGCCGACGCGGATCGTCGAGCCCTCGACGGCATAGGTGACCGCCTCGTCGCCGACGAGGAAGGTGATGGCGCCCGCTGAGGCGAGGTCTCTGGCCGCGGATTCGAGGACATCCGGGTCGAGGGCGGTCGGGGCGGTGCGCGTCAGCGGCACGAGCCGATTATCCAAGACCGCCAACGTGATAGCCACCACATTCCGCCGGCTGACCCGCGGCGGAGCGTCCGGGGGGAACAAACCGACGCCCGCCTGGGTTGAGCGCATCAGACTCAGTTTTTGGAGGATTGATGGCTGAAGCCAAATCGATGCCGGTGCTGTTTGTCACCGACACCATCGTGTTGCCCGGAATGGTCGTTCCCGTCGCGCTCGACGAGGCCGCGCGGGCGGCGATCGACGCTGCTCAGGCGAGTGAATCCGGGCAGCTGCTGATCGCGCCCCGGCTGGACGACCGGTACCCGTCGCACGGTGTGATCGCCAAGATTTTGCAGGTCGGACGCATCGCAGGCGGCGGCACAGCGGCCGTCGTGCGCGGTGAGCGCCGGGCGCAGATCGGGGCGGGAGCGTCCGGGCCCGGTGCTGCGCTGTGGGTCGAGGTGACCGAGGTTCCCGACGTCGAGCCGACCGACGAAGTCAAGGCGCTGACGGCCGAATACAAGAAGCTGCTGCTGGCCATGCTGCAACGGCGCGAGGCCTGGGAGATCGTCGACTATGTCAACAGGCTGACCGACCCGTCGGCGCTGGCGGACACCTCCGGCTACGCCTCCTACCTCTCCAGCGAGCAGAAGCGGCAACTGGTCGAGACCGAGGATGTCGCCGAGCGGCTGCGGGTGCTGATCGACTGGACCAGCGACCACCTCGCCGAGGTCGAGGTCAACGACAAGATCGCCGAGGACGTGCGCGAGGGCATGGAGAAGACGCAGAAGGAGTTCCTGCTGCGCCAACAGCTGGCCGCCATCCGCAAGGAATTGGGTGAGGGCGAGCCCGACGGCTCCGATGATTACCGCGCCCGCGTCGAGGCCGCCGAGCTGCCCGAAAAGGTGCGCGAGGCCGCGCTGCGCGAGGTCGGCAAGCTGGAACGGTCCAGCGACCAAAGCCCGGAAAGCGGCTGGATCCGCACCTGGCTGGACACCGTGCTCGACCTGCCCTGGAACTCACACACCGACGACTCGACCGACCTGAAGGCCGCGCGCGGGGTGTTGGACGCCGACCACCACGGGCTGGACGACGTCAAGGACCGCATCGTCGAATACCTGGCCGTGCGGGCCCGCCGCGCCCAACGGGGGCTGCAGGTCGTCGGCGGCCGCGGCTCCGGCGCGGTGATGGTGCTGGCCGGTCCCCCCGGCGTCGGCAAGACGTCGCTGGGTGAGAGCGTCGCCCGGGCGCTGGGCCGCAAGTTCGTGCGCGTCGCCCTGGGCGGTGTGCGCGACGAGGCCGAGATCCGCGGGCACCGGCGGACCTACGTAGGCGCGCTGCCGGGCCGGATCGTGCGGGCCATCGGTGAGGCCGGCTCGATGAACCCCGTTGTGCTGCTGGACGAGATCGACAAAGTCGGTTCCGACTACCGGGGCGACCCGAGCGCGGCGCTGCTCGAGGTGCTCGACCCGGCGCAGAACCACACGTTCCGCGACCACTACCTCGACCTGGACCTGGATCTGTCCGACGTGGTGTTCCTGGCCACCGCGAACGTGATCGAGAACATCCCCTCGGCCCTGCTGGACCGGATGGAGCTGGTGCAGATCGACGGCTACACCGAGGACGACAAGGTCGCCATCGCGCGGGATTACCTGCTGCCCCGGCAGCGGGACCGGGCGGCGCTGACCGCGGACGAGGTCACGCTGACCGACGCCGCTCTGCGCAAGATCGCCGCCGACTACACCCGGGAGCCCGGCGTGCGCCAGTTCGAGCGGCTGCTGGCCAAGGCGCTGCGCAAGGTGACCACCAAGCTGGCGGAGACCCCCGATCCGATCACCATCGACGAGCCGGATCTGGTCGAATACCTCGGCCGTCCGCGGTTCACTCCGGAATCGGCCGAACGCACGGCGGTGCCCGGAGTGGCCACCGGTCTGGCCGTCACCGGCCTCGGCGGTGACGTGCTCTACATCGAAGCCGGCGCGACGGACGGTGAGGCGGGTTTGCAGCTCACCGGTCAGCTGGGTGACGTGATGAAGGAGTCGGCGCAGATCGCGCTGTCCTACGTGCGCTCCCACGCTGCCGAGTTGGGTGTCGACCCCAAGGCCCTCGACCGGCGGATCCACGTGCACGTGCCCGCGGGTGCCGTGCCCAAGGACGGCCCGTCGGCCGGAGTCACCATGGTGACCGCGCTGGTCTCGATGGCCACCGGACGTCAGGTGCGCTCCGATGTCGGCATGACCGGTGAGGTCACGCTGAACGGGCGGGTGTTGCCGATCGGCGGTGTGAAGCAAAAGCTGCTGGCGGCCCAGCGGGCCGGCCTGGCGACGGTCTTCATCCCGGCGCGCAACGAGCCGGACCTGGACGACGTGCCCGCCGAGGTGCTCGACGCGCTGACGGTCAAACCGATGACCGATGTCGCCGAGATCGTCGCGCAGGCACTCGAGCCGGTGGCCGAGACCGTTACGGTCGCTGCTTGACCTGAGCTTGGCCGGGACGCGTAGCAAATTGGCTCGCGTCCCGGCCAAGCACGTTGGGCCGCCTGTCCTCCGCCCTGACCTGGCCTGATGCCGGCGCTTTGGGAGAAAAGGTTTTCAGCCTCCGTGCCTCGGGTATCAGGGGGTTGGAGGTTCGACTGCCCGATGAGGGCGGTGGGGTGAGCGAATCACCAAGTCAATTGGTTCAGCTGCTGTTCAGGCAGCCAACTGCTCGACAAGGGGGTTCACTTATGAATCTGAGCAAAATCACAGCCGGCGCTCTCATGGCCGGAAGTATCACGTCCGCGGCGCTCGGCATCGGCGCCGGTATCGCACAAGCCGGTCCGGACGGTCCGAATGTGCCAAATCCGAACATTCCGGGTCCGAATGTGCCAGGAGGCGACCGGGACGTACCGGGTCCGGGTCAACACGTGCCGGGACAGCCGATTTGTAACCCGGGCGCGCCGGGCGTCAACTGCAACCAGCCGGGCAGCCCGCTTCCTCCGGGACAGAACGGGTTCCCGCCGCCGGGGCACTACAACGACCCGGTTCGCTACGGGCTCCCGGCCACGTGGGTTCCGCCAGTGGGTGACCCCGACGGCACGCAGCTTCCCGTCGTGTTCAACCCGCAGCTGGGTCAGTGGGGCGTCAACACGTCGACTGGTTTCCAGGTGTTCACGCCCGCAGGCGGGACCTCTGGTTCAGGCCAGGTCAGCGGCGGGGTCAACCCCGGGACCTAAAACGGCGTAACGAGGCAGCCGCCCCTTCGGGGGCGGCTGTTTTCGTTGCACTGTGACATGGCGCCGAGGTCGGCGTTGAATGGGAGCCGTGACTCTCAAACGCCAAGTCGTCCACCGCGTGCAGCGCCTGCTGGTCAACCCGGTGGGCCGGCAGATGCCCGGGATCATCCTGGAAACCACCGGCCGCAAGAGCGGTAAGCCGCGGCGCACCGCCGTCGGCGGACGCTTGGTCGACAACCAATTCTGGATGGTCTCCGAACACGGCGAGCACTCCGACTACGTCCACAACATCAAGGCCAATCCCGCCGTGCGGGTGCGCATCGGCGGTCGATGGCGCAGCGGCACCGCTCATCTGCTGCCAGACGACGATCCGCTGCAGCGGCTCGGCGATCTCCCGCGGCTCAACAGCGCGGTGGTGCGCCTGATGGGCAGCGACCTGCTGACCATCCGGGTGGATCTGGACTGACGCGCCGCGCATGGCTTACGACGAGGACCTGGCCAACGAGATCCGCGAATTCGTCGCCTCCGAGCGCGGCATCGAAGAGAAACGCATGTTCGGCGGGCTCGCGTTCCTGGTGAACGGCAACATGTCCGTGGCCGTCAGCGGCCAGGGTGGTCTGCTGGTCCGGGTGCCGGCGGATGAGCTCGACAACGTGCTGCGGCGCGCTCACGTCGGCCCAATGGTGATGGCGGGCCGCGACGTTCGCGGCTGGGTACGGGTGGAGCCCGCGGGGTTGCGGACCAAACGACAGCTCGAGGGCTGGGTGGCCCGCGGCGTCGGCTACGCGCGCAGCCTGCCGCCCAAGTGACCGGCGCGGTTTGCTAGCACTCGGCGCGGGTACGTGACCAGGTGTGTCCGAACGCCAGCAACTGGTGCGACGGCTGCTCGACGTCGCCGGGACGACCTACGCCGCCGAGGCGCGAATCAAGCTCGCCGACAAGCCGATGCCGCTGTTTCAGCTGCTGGTCATCTGCATGCTGGCCAGCAAGCCGATCGATGCCGCCATCGCCATGGGCGCCGGGCGCGAACTTTTCAAGGCGGGGCTGCGCACGCCGAAGGCGGTGCTTGACTGCGATCGGCGGACCATGATCGACGCCTTCGGCCGCGCCCACTACGTGCGCTACGACGAAAGTTCGGCCACCCGGCTCACCGACATGGCCGAACGCGTGCGCGACGAGTATTCCGGCGATCTGCGGGAACTCGCCGACCGCAGTGAACGCGACGTCGCCGCCGCGAAACGGTTACTCAAGGGGTTCAACGGAATCGGCGATACCGGAGCCGACATATACCTGCGCGAGGTGCAGGACGTGTGGACCTGGGTGCGGCCGTATTTCGACGCCCGCGCCACCGCCGCGGCCAAAAAGTTGGGTCTGCCCACCCAGCCCGAGAAGCTGGGAGCCCTTGCGCCGCAAGGCAATGCGCGACTTGCGGCCGCACTCATCAGGACATCGCTGGACGACGAATTGCGCCGGCAGGTGAGCGCTTGACCGTGCGGATCGGTACCTCCGGGTGGTCCTACAACCATTGGGCCGACGTGCTGTACCCGCCTGGCCTGCCCACCGGGCGCAGGCTGGCCCGCTACATCGAGGTGTTCGACACCGTCGAACTGAACGCGAGTTTCTACCGCTGGCCGAAGGATTCGACCTTCGCGGGATGGCGTCAACAGTTGCCGGACGGCTTCAGGATGTCGGTCAAGGCGCATCGAGGACTGACGCACTACCGCCGTCTGGCGTCCGCCGGGCCGTGGATCGAGCGCTTCGAGCGCTGTTGGGAACTGTTGGGTGATCGCGCCGGGGTGCTGCTGGTTCAATTGCATCCCGAGCTGCAGCGTGACGACGCGCGCCTGGATGCCTTCCTGGGTAGCGTGCCGGCGTCGATCCGGGTGGCCGTCGAGCTGCGACATCCGTCCTGGAATGACGAGGCCGTCTTCGACCTGCTGGCCCGCCGTCGCGCCGCCTACGTAGTCATGAGCGGCGCCGGGCTGGCGTGCCTGCCGCGGGCGACCACCGATCTGGTGTACATCCGGATGCACGGTCCCGATCAGGACGAGATCTATGCCGGCAGCTACTCGACCGATGAGTTGCGGCGGTGGGCGGACCGGATCGCCGCGTGGCAGGACGACGGCAAGGACGTATGGATGTATTTCAACAACGACCTGGGCGGCCACGCGGTGCGCAATGCGCTGACCTTGCAAGACCTCTTGCGGTAAGCCGGCGCGCGTAGGCTGGGCATGTCGACTGCAGGACGGAGTCACAATCATGGCCAGCCCTACAACATTCGTCATCATCGGCGGTGGACTTGCTGGAGCAAAAGCGGTGGAAGCGTTGCGCGACAGTGGCTTTGACGGACAAATCACCTTATTTGCAGATGAGAAGCGTCTGCCCTACGAGCGACCCCCGCTTTCCAAGGAGTATCTGGCCGGCAAGAAGTCGCTGACCGATTTCACCGTGCAGAACTCCGACTGGTATCGCGACCACAATGTCGACTTGAGACTAGGTTCGCGGGTGTCGGCCGTGAACGCGGGCGACCATGCCGTCGCGCTTCCCGACGGCACCACGATGCGATACGACAAGCTGCTGCTGGCGACGGGATCGGCGTCCCGGCGACCGCCGATACCCGGATCCGATGCCGACGCTGTCCACTATCTGCGCACCTACGACGATGCTGTGTCACTGGATTCGGTTCTTACCGAAGGGTCTTCGCTGGCGGTGGTGGGGGCCGGCTGGATCGGCCTGGAGGTGGCCGCCGCCGCCCGCCAGCGTGGCGCCGATGTGACCGTCGTCGAGACGGCGAAGCAACCGCTGGTGGCCGCGCTCGGCGAAACGGTGGGCGAGGTGTTCGCCCGGCTTCATCGCGATCACGGGGTGAAGTTACGGCTCGAGGCGCAGGTCGAGGAGATCACCACGACCGGCGGCAAAGCCACCGGACTGAAGATGCGTGACGGGTCGACGGTGTCCGCTGATGCCGTGTTGGTGGCCGTCGGGGCCAAGCCGAACGTCGAACTCGCCGAACAAGCCGGGCTCGCCATGGGAGACGGGGGCGTGCTGGTCGATGCGTCACTGCGCACCAGCGATCCGGACATCTACGCGGTCGGCGACATCGCCGCCGCAGCGCACCCCCTGTTCGGCGGCCGGATCCGCACGGAGCACTGGGCCAATGCGCTCAAGCAGCCCGTGGTGGCGGCGGCCGGGATGCTCGGCAGCCCAGGGGAATACGCTGAGCTGCCCTATTTCTTCACCGATCAGTACGACCTCGGGATGGAGTATGTGGGGCACGCGCCCGGCTTCGAGCGCGTGGTGTTCCGGGGCGACGTTCCCGGACGCGAATTCGTCGCGTTTTGGCTCGACGGCGACAACCGGGTACTGGCCGGGATGAACGTCAACATCTGGGATGTGCTCGACGACGTCAAAGCGCTGATCAGGTCCCGGACATCCGTCGACCCCGACAGGCTGGCCGATGTCGAGGTCCCGCTGGCCGAGCTATTGGGCTGACGGTTCGACGGGCACCCATGTCCCGTCGATCACGTCGGGCGGGCGCTGCACCTGTAGCCTTTCCCGTTCGGCGCGGCGGCGTTTGATCCGGAGGCGGGCGTCGCCCGGCATGGTGACCAGCTCGTCACACGTCAGGTAGTACACGTCCTCGACGACGTCGATCAGGTCCGCCGCGACTCGACGGGATCCCAATTCCCGCAACGTCATCCGGAGTTGATGGGTGAATCGCAGAGTGGTGTCGTGGGCCAGCTCGCGGGAGTCGCGAGCGCTGGTGGTCAGCCGCTGGGCCAGCGTCGGCGGCGGCACTTCGGTCGAAGCCGCGTCGGCCACCGCGACTTCTCCGGCCGCGCGCAGCAACATCACCGGATCGTCGGCATACGTCTGGCTGGCCAGCTCGGCCTCCCCCGGCCCACGGTGTGCGACGCGGGCGACGGCCGCATCGACCGCGGCGGCGGTGCTGGGAGACAGCGCGCGGATGCTGGCGAGGTTGCCTTCCCGGGCGAGCGCACACAGCGGCGGGTCGGCCCGCAGGACCGCGGCGAGCTCGGCGGTCTCGGTCGCGACCACGGTGCTGTCCATGATCATGTCCACTCCGGGTACGCTGCGCGCCGCCTTGCTGCGTTCCAGCGCCGCCGCCGTGACGCCGGAATCGATCAGCCACAACGCAGTGAGGATCCAGCCTTGGTGAATGCGGTCCCGCAGCAAGCGAATCCGTACTTCCAGGCCGGCGTCGGGCAGCGATCCCAACTGTGCGGCGTCGAGGTGTTCGGTTTCGGCCGCCGCGCCGTAGGCACGCGTATCGGACTTGAGGTGGCGCAACAGGGCCAGCGATCGTCCCGCGACGACGGCTTTGGCGACGTAGCCGAGGGCGCCGCCCGCCAGCGCGGGCTCACCGAACGGTAGGGGGTCTCCGACGTGCGGCCTGCCGACGAGGGCGTTGCGGGCGACGGCATCCTGATCCCAGCCGGGCAGCTGCGCGGCCGCGACCATGTTGACCGAAACCCCGACATAGGCCCGATGACCGAACACGGCGATGGCCCTGTTCCCCCACTCCTCGCCCACCACGCCGCCCAGCGCCAGCACGTGACTGAGCGCCCGGTTCGCGGTGCGCAATCCGCTCAGCTGGACATCCAAGGTGATCGGGGTGAGCGGCCCCGGCAGCGGCTCGCCGAGGTTGCCCGCACTGAAAATTGGGAAGCGCGGATCGACCCGGTCGTCGAATTCGCCCTCGACACCCTCGGGCGCCGCGCTGTGCTCCTCGCCGGAGGGGGCGGGGCGTGGGGCGACCTCGACCGGGAGCGCCAGTTGGCGCCCGTGGTCGGTGGCACCCGCGGCGGTGATCTGACGGCCGACGAGGCCGCGCGCGGTGTCGGCCACTGCCTCGAGCGCCTGCCAGCCGAACTCGAATGCCCAATCCTCCTGTACCGCAGCAATATCCATGTCCGGGATGAGCTGCGGCCAGCTGCGCACCCGATTCAACCGGGACCGCGGGTCGGCGGATCGCAGCATCCGCCACGCCGTGATCACGTTGACGGTGCCCGGGGAGGCGAGGTCCACCACACCGGAGCGGTCGGTGTTGAGCGCCGAGACCAGGAAGCGCACAAGATCGTCGACGTGCAGCACCCGCATCGGCTCCGCCGAAACCTTGGTGCGCAGCAGCGTGGCCACGGTGCGGCACACCATCCAGTCGAGCTGCCGGCCCACCGGCGGGGCGATCCGGACGACCAGGCTGGGCCCCCAACTGGTGGACACCAGTTCCTCGGCCGGCTTGTACAGTTCCGGCCGCCCCGCGGCCTGGGACACGAACAGCAGCCGTGCGCCGGCGCGGGCGGCCACATCGGTCACGTGCGCGAGGCCCTCGATATCGGCGCTGCCGGGCGCGGTGGTGTCGATGGGGGCCAGGTGGATCACCGCGTCGGCTTCCTCGGTGAGCTCTTGCAGGGCCCGGTTGCGCAGCGACGCGCAAACAAGGTCGACGTTGCGGTCCAGGCAGGGATGCGGCCGCTCAGCAATGCCGCTGACCGTGTGCCCGGCAGCGATCAACTGCCGTGCAACCAGCCGCCCAAGTGCGCCGGTGGCGTCGGTAACCAGGATCTGCACCTGGGTCTCACCTCCCCGACCTCAAACTAAACAATAGGCAAGACGGCACGACCTACGCGACCGTTACGGGGCAAACGGCGCCATGAGCTGGCGGGAATGTTATCGCCGGGTTATTGCAGCGTGGCGCTGCCGTCCGGGGCGACGGCAACCTTGGCGCCCCCGATGTCTTCACGCACGGTTACCTGCGCCGCCGCGCTGTCGGTGATCACAGCGAGGGTCCGCGACCCATCGGGCGTGCGCACGGCCAAGAACGCCTTTTCCGGTCGCCCCTCGCGATCGAACGGCGTCGTCCACGCTTCCACCGTCCCGACGCCCTCCCATTCCACCAAGGCGTCCCGGGTGGGCTCTCGGTCGACGACCGGTTGCACGTCCTCCCAACGGAACTCATCGGGCGGCTCGGTGCTGTACACGCCGAAGCTGTGCTTGGTCAGGAAGCCGCCGTTGGCGGTGATCAGGCCGCGCCGCCCGGGATTAGCCGCCAGCAACTCCGCCATAGTGGCGATCGAGTGCATCACGTAGTTGCTCCAGGGGCCGCCTGCGAACGTCAGACCGCCGGTGACGGTGAGCGGGCGGGCGGGATCGTCGACCGGCAGGCCCAGTTCTGCCGCCGCCACCTGAACGGCCGAGGGAAAGCAGGAATACAGGTCGACGTAGTCGACTTCGTCGATGCCCATGCCCGCCAGCTCCAGCGCCCGGCCACCGGCGAGCCGGATGGCCGGAGACCGGTGCAGCTCGTCCCGCTCGGCGATGGCGGAGGTGTCATGCGCGTCGGTGCCGGCATGCGGAAAGATCCAGCGGTCGGCCGGGATCTGCAGGCGCCTCGCCTGCTCCACCGAGGTCAAGACGAGCGCGGCGCCCTGATCGACCATGTTGTTGGAGTTCATCAGCTTGGTGTACGGCCAGCTGATCATCCTGTTCTGCGGGCCGGGCTCGCAGATCTCTTCGGCGCTCACCGGTTTGCGGATCCACGCGTGCGGATTGTCGACCGCAACGGCGTTGAAGCGGGCCCACAGCTCGCCGATGCGCTTGCGGTGGTGTTCAACCGATTCGCCGTTCGCAATCCGCAGGGCCTGCTCGAACAGCGGGTAGACGAACGCTGGCCGGTCCAGCCGAATCCTGATTTCCGCGTCGCCGGCCATCGGGACGTCGGCGCCGCTGACCTCGGCCATCGGGACGGAGTCGTCCTGAACGGTCCACTCGAGCTTGCCGCCCTTGGCCCGCAGGCCCCGACGGGTGCGCCAGGTCTCGGCACCGGCCAGCAGCACCACCTGGGCGCTGCCCCGCTGGATGTCCAAGCAGGCCTGGTTGACCAGCGACTGCGGCACGTTGCCACCGACGGGGCTGTACAACGTGGTGAAGTCCGTCGCGCCGATCCGCTGGCCGAGCAGCAGCCCGGGGTCCCGGTAGTGCGCCGACAGGATGTTCACCACGCGGATGGAATCCACGGCCTCGATCACGGCCGAATCGGCGGCTTGCCGGGCGGCGGTCGCCATCAGGTCCACCGGCTCGACGGACCGCTTCTCCGGATCGATCTCGTCGCGGTGGTTGACCTGGCCGTAGCCGATCAACACCGGCGTCCTGGGGTGCACGGTCATGACAGTGAATTTAGCGTGGCTATCGATCCGGGTGGTCGCGCGGGCCGGATTCCCCGCGCGTCAGGGCGGCCCGAACAGCGCGCCGTCGGCGACGAGCCGGTCGATCTCCGGGTCGCCCATGCCCAGTACCTTCCGGCAGATCTCGACGGTGTCCTGGCCTGGCAGTGGCGCCGGGCGCTGCGGGGCCGGCGGGATGTGCTGGAACGGCGCGGGGCCCGTCTCGGCCGGCAGCGGACGCTCGATGAGGGGGTGCAGCATCTCGGCATAGAGTTTTCGCTCGACCAGCTGGGGGTCCTCCAAGATGTCCGGCGGCCGGTTCATCGGCCCGGCCGCAACGCCGGAGGATTGCAGCAGCTGGGCGGCCCGTACCGGTGTGCGGGTGCGGGTCCACGCCGACACCAATTCAACCAGCTCTCGCCGATTGGCCAGCCGCGCCTCACCGGTCGCGAAGCGCGGATCGTCCGCCCATTCCGGGTGATGGAAAACACCTGCGGCGCAACGCCATTCGTCATCGGATTCGATCGATATGACGCACCACTCGTCGTCGCCCGCGCACGGACAGACGGCGTGCAGGCTGGTGGTCTCGGAGATTCTCGGGACGCCCGCGGCCAGGGCGGCCTGGGTGACGTACAAGGTGTCGAGTTGGTTGATCACGGCTTCGGCTTGCGAGATGTGCACGTGCGACCCGCCGCCCGTCCGGTGGCGGTGGATCAGCGCGGCCAGCGCCGCGATCGCGGTGATCCGCCCGACGACGTGGTCGGGGAAGATGGTCGTCGCATCGTAAAAGGCATGCCGCCCAGTGTGGTTCCGATTCTCCGGTTCGTCGGCCGTCCACAACCGCGTGACACCGGTCGCGGCGCGGACCAGCGGCCCGTAGCCCATGCGGGTGCTCCATGGGCCTTGGTCGCCGTAGGCGCTGCTCTCGGCAAGCACGATCCGCGGGTTGACGGCACGCAGATCGTGGTAGGAAAAGCCAAGCGCGGTAAGCGTTCCCGGCTTGAAGTTGGCGAAGACGGTGTCGGACTCCGCGACGAGCCGAGTGAAGATCCCCTTGCCCGCGGGGCTGCGCAGATCCAGACCCATCGCCAGGTTGTTGCGATGCGTCCAGGCGAACGACTCGCTCATGGCGTCTCCGGCACGGGCCTGCCGCAACCCGTCCGGGTATTCGGCGCTTTCGATTTTGATGACCTCGGCGCCGAGGTCGCCGAAGAGCCGGCTCAACTCGCCGCCGGCGACGATGATGCCCAGATCCAAGATGCGAAGTCCCGCAAACGGATAGTCGCCGACGCGGCCCGAGGGCGATTGCACGACCGCCGGGTTCCCCCGCCAGCCCGGTCCGTCCCGCCCCGCGGCCGGGGCCGGGCTGCGGAAACCCGCGTGCAGTCCATCGACGACGAAGTAACCGGTGGGCACGCGGGTGCGCACCCCCGGGACCAACTCGACGTCGGTGACCGCGCCCACCGCCTGAAAGTGCTCGGAATCCATCACCCACGACGGCGTCAGCACGGCGGCGATCGGCACGCCATGAGCCTGCCCCGCGGCAACCAGATCCTTCATGGTCTGTTCGGCGAACAGCGCCTGGACCAACTCGCTGATCTGCGGCCACGCGGCGAAGCGCGCCCCGATCACGTCGTATTTCGGGTCCTGGAAGTCGGCCGGCTCGCCCAGCCAGCGCCGCAGGCCTCGCCATTGGCGCGGCGCCATCACGCACAGCCGGACGTAACCGTCCTTGCAGGGGTAAATCGGGTACGCGTCCTGGTTCTTCGGGCGCCCCCGCCACTGCCCGGTGCGGCGGATGCCGGCCGCGACCTGCCCATGCGCGCCGAACGCCGGATCGAGCGACATGACCACAGCATCGAAACGCGAGAAGTCGATGTATTCGCCGGTGCCACAACGCAATCGGTTGTAATACGCGACGAGGGTTGCCCAGGCCGCCTGGGCGGCGGCGGTGGCCGACGCGATACCGTCCGGCGGCAACACCGGGGTGCCGGTGGTGGGACCCGAGCGTGACAGCGAGCCGGACATCGCGTACAACACCGGATCGGTGGCCC
The DNA here is from genome assembly GCF_001672745.1 of Mycobacterium sp. E1386. Lineage (NCBI taxonomy): Bacteria > Bacillati > Actinomycetota > Actinomycetes > Mycobacteriales > Mycobacteriaceae > Mycobacterium > Mycobacterium sp. E1386. The sequence continues at coordinate 84,137 of NZ_LZKH01000017.1, read as the reverse complement.
GCCACAGCGACCGCGGCCCCGTGGCGCCGAAGTCGGTGATCGAGAGCACGACCAGATGCGGGTGCTGGGCGGCCAGCTCCTCCACCGACGTCCCGAAGGTCGGGGCCTCCCCATAGAAGCCGTCGTCGACGACGATGTCGGCCTGGGCGGCCAGGTCGAGGAACACGCCGCAGTCGTCCTCGTCGAACGGGTCCAGCACCACGCTGCGCTTGTTGGCGTTGTGCACGGCAAACGGGATGCTCGCGCCGGCCAGCATCGGCGGCGAATCACGCGCCGGGCTTCCGGTAGGGGGTTCGACCTTGAGCACGTCGGCGCCCAAGTCGGCGAACAGGCGCGTCACCGCGTCGCCGTTACCGCTCGACAAGTCGAGGACGCGCACGGCGTCAAGCAGCCCGTCGGACATCAGCACACCGTACCCGCCGGTGCGGTGGCCGGCCCGGCGGACGGTCCCCCCACCAGCCAAAAAGCCAACTGGGCAAGCTGATTGGGAGGGCGGACTCGCGGTCGGCTATCGTCACAGGCCGATCGGCGAAGCCACGGGCGAACGATCCGACGGAGGCATCTGATATGAGCGCGCACTTGACCTACATCGAGGCGGTGGTGGTCGGCGCGTTCCAGGGCGTCACCGAGCTGTTCCCGGTTTCCAGCCTCGGGCATGCGGTGCTGGTGCCCGCGGTGGTCGGCGGCCGGTGGGCCGAAGACCTGAGCGTCTCGGCCCCCCAATCGCCCTACCTGGCGTTCATCGTCGGCCTGCATGTGGCCACGGCCGCCGCGCTGCTGGTGTTCTTCTGGCGGGACTGGCTGCGCATCGTGGCCGGATTTGTGTCGTCATTGCGGCATCGCCGGATCAACACCCCCGACGAGCGGCTCGCCTGGCTCATCGTGGGGGCCACGATTCCGGTCGGCCTGGCGGGGCTGGTCCTGGAAAAAACGTTCCGCACCACACTCGGCAGGCCCGTCCCGGCGGCGATTTTCCTGCTGCTCAACGGCATCGCGCTGTACGCGGGCGAGGTGCTGCGCCGGCGGGTAGCGCCCGCGGCCGACCACGAGCGGCCGGTGGGTGAACAACCCCTGCACACCGGGGAGGCCGTCGACAACCGCCTGGCCCAACTCCCCTTGCGCCGTGGCATCCTGATCGGCGCCGCGCAGATCCTGGCGCTGCTGCCCGGCATCAGCCGTTCGGGCATCACCATGGTGGCCGGCCTGTGGCGCGGCCTGTCCCACGAGGACGCCGCCCGGTTCTCCTTTTTGTTGGCGACGCCGATCATCCTGGCCGCCGGCTTGTACAAGATCCCGGAGTTGTTCGGGCCCCAAGCGAGCGGGATAGGGGGCCAGGTGCTGGCCGGTAGCGTCGCCTCCTTCGTGTGCGCCTACCTCGCCGTGCGGTTCCTGACGCAGTACTTCCAAACCCGCACCCTCACGCCGTTCGCCATCTACTGCGCCCTGGCCGGCGGCGCCAGCCTGGTGTGGCTCGCCGTCAGCTGACGCGCAACGGCTTACACGATTTCTTCTGCCATCTCTTCACCGACTCGGTCACCAAACGGCAACTGCTGCGTATCGATTCGTGCAACGGCTAGGTGCGCAGCAGTGACGTAGCTCACGATCTACGGAGCAACGCGCGGCGCCGTACCACCGGGGGGATGCCTGAATGTTCTGTCGCCTTTGCCGGGCGGCCGGCGCCGCGATCGGGGCCGGCATGCTGGTGCTGTCGGCGTTCACCGCACCCAGAGCGACCGCCGCCGCTCCGATGAGCCCGAATCTGTTGGTCAACCCGGGCGCCGAGCTCGGGGACCCCTCACTGTCGGGATACAGCGGAGTATCGATCCCCGGCTGGACCGTGACCGGCACGCCGACGGTGATCAAATACAACACCCTGGTCCGGCTGCCCTCGCCCCTCGGGTCGCCGGGGCCGACCATGCCGAAGTTCCTGGCGTTTCCGTCCGCCCAGCACGGCCCACCCGACGGCGGTGCGCAGTACTTCGGCGGCGGAAACGTGGCGACGTCCACAATCTCACAAATCGTCGATCTCAGCGGCGCGGCGGCGGCCATCAACAACGGCAACGTGCCCTTCACGCTGAGTGGTTGGCTCGGCGGCAACCGGCTGGAACTGTCCGAGGCGTCGGTCACCGCTGACTTCTTGGGGCCCGGCCAATCACCTTTGGGCACAGCCAAAATCGGGCCGGTCTCGATACTGCAGCGCGGCTTCCAGACCGAACTGGTCGAACGCGACACCACGGGAACCATTCCCGCGGGCACAACCCGCGCGCGGGTGACCGTGACCTTCAAGGACACCCACTGGGCGGGCGGCGCCTACAACCACTCGTATGCCGACAACATTTCCTTCACGGTCGGCGTCCCTTTGCCCGCCCCGCCGCTACCCGCGCCGCCGAACTCCACCGTCGGCCCCCTCGATCACGTGTTCCTGGTCTACATGGAGAACCACGGCGTCAAAGACGTTGTCGGCAGCCCGAATGCGCCCTACATCAACAGCCTCATCAACACCTACGGATACGGGTCCAACTACTACGCCCTGACCCACCCGAGCAACCCGAACTATTTCCCCGTCCTCGGTGGGTCCGACTTCGGCGCGAACTACGACTGCGCGATGAACTGTTTCGACGCACCGAACCTGGCCGACACGCTCGAGGCGGCGAACAAGACGTGGGCCGGCTACGAGCAGTCCATGCCCACCCCGTGTGCCACCGCGTCGAGTGGGGGCTACTCCCCCGGTGAGCTCCCGTTCCTCGCCTTCCACGACATCGTGTCCAACGCCGCCCGGTGCCAGGCGCATGTGTTGCCGCTGCCACGGATGGCTACGGATCTCGCGTCGGCCAACACCACCCCGAACTTCGTGTGGTTCGCCGCGGACGAGGACCACAACATGGAAGGCCCCGTCAACGTACGCTTCATCGGCAGCGAACTGACGTTCCACCAATACAACATCAAGGCCGGCGACCAGTTCCTGCAGCAGGTGCTGCCGACGATCGTGAATTCGCCCGCGTTCCAGACCCAACGCAGCGCGATCTTCATCACCTGGGACGAGGACTACAACAACCTGTCGTTGACGATCGGCAACGAGGGCAACCACGTGCCCATGATCGTCATCCCATCGCCGAACTCCGGTATGCGCCAGGGTCATTTCGTCGCGGCCACCCATAACGACCACTACAGCCTGCTGCGCACCATCGAAGACGCCCTGCACCTTCCCCGCCTCACCAACAACGACAAATTCGCGCAGCCGATGAATGAATACTGGCCATAGACCGGCCGCCCCTAGCCTGGCCGGAGGTACGAAGTAACCGACGAGTCGAGGCAACGCATGAGCCACTCCGAATCTGAAGCCGCCGCACCACGCCGCGAGTCGGTGTGGGACTACCCGCGCCCGCCCCGCGTCGAGCCGTTCACCGGTCGCATCACCGTCGAGTTGGGTGGTGAAGTCATCGCATCCACCCGTCGGGCCTGGCGGGTGCTCGAGACCAGTCATCCGCCGACGTATTACCTCCCGCGTGACGCGTTCGCCGAGGGGGCGCTGCGTGAGACGTCCGGCAGCTCCTGGTGTGAATTCAAAGGCCGGGCAACCTATTACGATCTGCTGGGCGGCGGCGTCGTCGCGCCGAAATCGGCTTGGAGCTATGTGAGTCCGACGCCCGGATTCGAAGCCATCGCCGGGGCGGTCGCGGTGATGGCCGCCAATGTCGACCGTTGCACGGTCAACGGAGAGGTCGTCGTGCCCCAACCCGGCGGCTTCTACGGCGGCTGGATCACCAGCTGGGTGACCGGCCCGTTCAAAGGCATCCCCGGCTCGACGGGTTGGTGATCGCGCCGCTACACCGGCTCTATCCGGTAACGGACCAAGCGCCGCGTGTCAGTGCCGAAATCCGCTGCGCGGCAAGACCCGTCGGGCCGCCACCCGTCACGCCCGTAAAAGCTCAGCGCGCGGGTGTTGCCCTCCAGCGCCCACAGCACGGCGCCTCGCGCACCGACTCGCCGCAACCGCTCCCGGGCGGCCACCATCAGCGAGCGCCCCACCCCCGCACCCAGATGGTCCGGGTCGACATACAGCGCCATCAGCTCACCAAAGTTCGGTAGGTCGTTTTCACGACATAGGCCCGTGGTGGCGAAGCCGCGGATCGCGGACCCCTCGACCGCGACCAAGGTGGACGGCATCCGCAACCCCACGCGGCCGAAGGTGTACCGGTCGACCAACGCCTCCGGGGTGAGGTTGTCCAGGTAGGCGCGGCCGATGAGCCCCCGGTAGGCCGACTGCCACGACCGCACGTGTAAACAGGCCACCTCGTAGGCGTCCGCCGGGACCGCCGCCCGCACCTGGGTCATCGTTGCAGTATTCGACGATCTGGGGTCAGATTGCCTAGTTGACACCCGTCAAGACTCCGGAGGGTACGAAAATGGCAGACACGGCGTCCGTCGGGCTGAAGGTCCGCGGCAAGGTAATCGTGATCACCGGCGGCGCCCGCGGCATCGGGTTGGCCACCGCGACCGCGTTGCACAATCTGGGCGCCAAAGTGGCAATCGGTGACATCGACGAGGTGCGGGTGAAGGAATCCGGCTCCGCGCTGGGCCTGGACGTGTACGGCATGCTCGACGTCACCGACCCGCACTCGTTCGCGGACTTCCTGGACGAGGTCGAGCGCCAACTCGGCCCGATCGACGTGCTGGTCAACAACGCCGGCATCATGCCGCTCGGCCGGATGGTCGACGAGCCGGACGCCGTCACCCGGCGCGTCCTCGACATCAACGTCTACGGCGTCATCCTGGGCAGCAAGCTGGCGGCCCAGCGCATGGTCCCCCGCCGGTCCGGACACGTCATCAACGTCGCCTCACTCGCCGGGGAGACCTACATCGCCGGGGCCGCCACCTACTGCGCCAGCAAGCATGCGGTGATCGGCTTCACCGATACCGCCCGGCTGGAATGCCGCAAGGCGGGCGTCAAGTTCTCGGTCGTCATGCCGACGTTCGTGAACACCGAGTTGATCGCCGGCACCTCGGGCGCCAAGGGCATCAAGAACGCCGAGCCGGCCGACATCGCGGAGGCGATCGTCAAACTGGTGGCTCATCCCCGGCCGCGGGTGCGGGTCACGAAGACCGCCGGCGCGATCATCGCGTCGCAGAAGTTCATGCCCCGCGCGCTGTCCGAAGGGCTGAACCGCGCGCTCGGCGGCGAGCACGTCTTCACCGACGACGTCGACGCCGAGAAGCGCAGGGCCTACGAGTCGCGGGCTCGCGGCGAGGAGTAGTCGGCGATCGCGAGCGCGGCGGAGTCGGCGATCGCGTCGGGCGCCGTTCACCGCGGGCGCGGACAATCGGCGGAGTGAGCCTACAAACCCAGACAACCGCTCCCCTTGCCGACGACCAACTCGACCTGATCAACGCATACTGGCGCGCCGCCAACTATCTGTCGGTCGGACAGATCTACCTGCTGGACAACCCGCTGCTGACCGAACCGCTGGCGGCCGAGCACGTCAAACCGCGGCTGCTGGGCCACTGGGGAACCACCCCGGCGCTGAACCTGATCTATGCGCACCTGAACCGAGTCATCCGCGACCGCGACGCCAGCGTCATCTACGTTACCGGGCCCGGCCACGGCGGCCCCGCGCTGGTCGCCAACGCCTATCTCGAGGGCACCTACAGCGAGGTGTACACCGGCATCGAGGAGGACGCCGAAGGGCTGCGAAAGCTGTTCCGGCAGTTCTCTTTTCCCGGCGGCATTCCTAGTCACGTCGCCGCCCAGACGCCCGGCTCCATCCACGAGGGCGGTGAGCTCGGCTATGCGCTGGTGCACGCCTACGGCGCCGCGTTCGACAACCCGGATCTCGTCGTGGCCTGCGTGATCGGCGACGGCGAGGCCGAGACCGGGCCGCTGGCCGCCAGCTGGCATTCGAACAAATTCCTCAACCCGGTCACGGACGGGGCGGTGCTGCCCATCCTGCAGCTTAACGGCTACAAGATCGCCAACCCGACCGTGCTGGCGCGCATCCCTCACGCCGAACTCGAGGCGCTGCTGCGTGGCTATGGCTACCGGCCCATCACGGTCGCCGGTGACGACCCGGCCAACGTGCACCAGCAGCTCGCCGCCGCGCTCGACGACGCCTTCGACGACATCGCGGCCATCCAAAGCGCCACCCGCAGCGGCAACGCGACGCAGCGGCCCGTCTGGCCGATGATCGTGCTGCGCACACCCAAGGGCTGGACCGGCCCGAAGGTGGTGGACGGCAAGAAGGTCGAGGGCACCTGGCGCGCGCATCAGGTCCCGCTGGCCGAGACGCACGACAATCCCCAGCATCGGGCGCAGCTCGAGGAGTGGCTGCGCAGCTACCGGCCGGAGGAGCTGTTCGACGGCAACGGCAAGCTGCGCGCCGAGCTGCGGGCAGTGGCGCCCGTGGGCGATCGCCGGATGAGCGCCAATCCGCATGCCAACGGCGGCCTGCTGCTGCACGACCTCGACCTGCCGGACTTCCGTGACTACGCGGTCACGGTGTCGCAGCCGGCGACGCAAACCCACGAGGCCACCCGGGTGCTGGGCACCTTCCTGCGGGACGTGATCGCGCGCAACCGCGACCGGTTCCGGCTGATGGGCCCCGACGAGACGGCCTCCAACCGGCTGGACGCCGTCTACGGGTCGACGGCCAAGGTGTGGCTCTCGGAGCTCGGGCCCGACGACGAGAACCTCGCGCCCGACGGCCGCGTCATGGAGGTGCTCTCCGAGCACCTGTGCCAGGGCTGGTTGGAGGGCTACCTGCTGACCGGCCGGCACGGCCTGTTCAACTGCTACGAGGCGTTCGTCCACATCGTCGACTCGATGCTCAACCAGCACGCCAAGTGGCTGGCCACCAGCCTGGAGCTGCCGTGGCGGCGACCGATCGCGTCGCTGAACTACCTGCTGTCGTCGCACGTGTGGCGCCAGGATCACAACGGCGCGTCCCACCAAGATCCCGGCTTCATCGACCTGGTGGCGAACAAGCGGGCCGAATTGACCCGGGTGTATCTGCCGCCGGACGGCAACACGCTGCTGTCGGTGGCCGACCATTGCCTGCGCAGCCGCGACTACATCAACGTCATCGTCGCCGGCAAGCAGCCGGCGCTGGCCTACCTGGACATGGACCAGGCCATCGCGCACTGCGCACGCGGCGTGGGGATCTGGCCGTGGGCGAGCACCGCCACCGGCGAACCCGATGTGGTGCTGGCCTGCGCCGGGGACATCCCGACGCTGGAGACGCTGGCTGCCGCCGACATCCTGCGCCGCGAACTGCCGGAGCTGGCGGTCCGGGTGGTCAACGTCGTCGACCTGATGCGGTTGCAGCCGGATTCCGAGCACCCGCATGGCCTGCCGGACAAGGAGTTCGACGCGCTGTTCACCCGCGACAAGCCGGTCATCTTCGCCTACCACGGCTACCCCTGGCTGATTCACCGGCTCACCTACCGCCGCACCAACCACCCGCACATCCACGTGCGCGGGTTCAAGGAGCGGGGAACCACCACGACGCCGTTCGACATGGTGATGCTGAACGATCTGGATCGCTTCCATTTGGTGATGGACGTCATCGACCGGGTCGACGGGCTGGCCAGCCGCGCCGCCGAGCTGCGCCAGCGGATGGTCGACGCCCGGCTCGCCGCGCGCATCTACACCCGTGAGCATGGCGAGGATGACCCGCAAATCGCCGGCTGGACCTGGGAGTCGAGCGAGCAGAACGAACGTAGTGAGTGATGGGAGCGAGACGACCCATCGACCTGGGAGTCGAGCGAGCAGAACGAACGTAGTGAGTGATGGGAGCGAGACGACCCATCGACCTGGGAGTCGAGCTGATTCGCGCCGAGATTGCCGTCACGGTTGCCCTTCGGGGCCTACCACGACCGTGACGGCAATCTCGTTGAACCGTCGCGGCGGCCGCCGATCGGTAAGCTGGTTGAATGCTTGACGCCGCCGAGACACCCGACATTCACCATCCGGTGATCTCGCAGCTCTCGGCGCTGCACCGGGCTCGCATCCACCTCGACATCGCCGTCGTCGTCGCGGTCTTGGTGCTGACCAACCTCGTCGCGCACTTCACCACCCCGTGGGCCGGCATCGCCGTGGTTCCTGCCGCGGCCGTCGGCCTGGTTTTCCTGATGCGGGCCAACGGTCTGGACTGGGCCGATCTGGGCTTGGGGCGCGAACACTGGAAGTCGGGGCTGGGCTACGCGGTGGCCGCGGTGCTGGTCGTGGCCGCGGTGATCGCGGTGGGGGTGCTGCTCCCCGTGACCCGGCCGATGTTTCTGAACCACCGCTATGCGACGGTCTCCGGCGCGCTGATCGCCTCGATGGTCATCATCCCGCTGCAGACCGTGATCCCGGAGGAGCTGGCGTTCCGCGGCGTGCTGCACGGCGCGCTGCATCGGGCGTGGGGGTTCCGCGGCGTCGCACTGGCGGGGTCGTTGCTTTTCGGGCTGTGGCACGTCGCGACGTCGCTCGGGCTTACCAGCAGCAATGTCGGCTTCACCCGGATTCTCGGCGGTGGTGTCGTCGGGATGCTGGCCGGGGTGACCGGCGCGGTGTTGGCCACCGGTGCCGCGGGATTCGTCTTCAGCTGGCTGCGCCGTCGCAGCGGCAGCCTGATCGCGCCGATCGCGCTGCACTGGTCGCTGAACGGCCTCGGGGCGCTGGCCGCCGCCCTGGTCTGGCACCTGACGGCCTGAGGCCGGTCACACCAGCAGCACCGCCGCACCGGCGATACGGCCGGCGCTGAGATCGGCTAGCGCACGATCCGCTTGGTCCAACGGGTATTCCGGCGTGGTCACCTCGATGTGGTGCTGGCCCGCGAAGTCGAGGAACGCCCGCGCATCGGCCCGGGTGTTCGAGGTGACCGAGCGGACCTGGCGTTCCTGGAACAGATGGCGCTGGTAGTTGAGCACCGGGATATCGGACAGGTGGATGCCCGCGATCGCCAGAGTGCCGCCGCGGTCCAACGCTTCCAGCGCGGGCAGCACCAGCTCCCCGACCGGGGCGAACAGGATGGCCGCATCCAGCGGGACCGGTGGCGGGTCGGCCGCGCCCTGCGCCGACGCCGCGCCCAGCTGCATCGCCAGTTCACGCGCCTCGGCTCCACGCGTCATCACGTGCACCTCCGCGCCCTGCGCCAACGCGACCTGCGCGGTGATGTGGGCGCTGCCGCCGAAGCCGTACAGACCCAGCCGTCCGCCCGGCGGCAGGTCGGCGCGGAGCAGGGAGCGATAGCCGATGATGCCGGCACACAGTAACGGCGCCAACTCGCTGTCGCTGTAACCGCCGGGCAGCGGATGCGCGAAAGCGGCTGGCACCGTAGCGAATTCGGCGTAGCCACCGTCGGCGTCCCAGCCGGTGTAACGGGATTGCGGGCACAGGTTCTCGTCGCCGCGGCGGCAGTACTTGCACACGCCGCAGGTGTGGCGCAGCCAGGCGATCCCCACCCGGTCTCCCACCTCAAACCCGTCGCCCGCGTCGGGACCGACCTCGACGACTTCGCCCACCACCTCGTGGCCGGGTGTGACATGGTCGCGGTGTACGGGCAGGTCGCCCTCGGTGACGTGCAGGTCGGTGCGGCACACCCCGCAGGCCCGCACGGCGACCAGCAACTCCGCCGGCCCCGGGCGCGGCACGTCGGCGGTGGTTTGCTCGAGCGGGCCGGTGTCCATCGGTCCGGGCCGGCGCACCCGCCACGCGCGCATGGTCGTGGTGGTCAGCGGTGGAACCATTCGTCCATCATGCCGCTAACCACCACGGCCGCAACGTACTAACTGATCAGGTCCGTCGCACCATGCCGACGATCCAGAGCAGGATCAGCGACCCCAGCAGCGCGGTGAGGAACGTGAAGATCAGACCACCACCTGCGGTGTTGACGAAGAAGCTCAGGATGAAGCCGCCGATCAAGGCGCCGATTATGCCGATCACGATGTCCATCAGGATGCCGGCACCGCTGCCCCTGATGATCTTGCTGGCGAGCGCACCCGCCAGACCACCGATGATGATGTATCCAATGATGCCGACGCTCGTGAACGTCGTTGAGCGGGCCAGATATTCGGTAGCTGCCATGACGGTCATGCGGGTCTCCTTGCAATCGCTGGCAAAGCCCAGCGAGTTGCTGGGCCATCACTTCGGTATACCCGCTTTGCGTAACGAAAAAGGATCCGATTCGGAGACGGTTGGCGCATCATCGCGGCGCGCCGAGGGGCCGCGTCAGGTCGATTGCGTCCGCGGTGGTGCCGGCGCCGGGGTGGGGCTGACCTCTCCCGCGGGTGCCGGCGCCGGAGCCGGCGAGGGCGCCGGGGCTCCTGGAGCCGGAGCTGGCGCCGGTGCTGCTGGGGCCGGAGCCGGCGCGGGTTGGGCCCCCGGGGCCGGCGGGGCACCAGCCGCCGCGGCGGGCGGGCCCGCCCAGGGCTGGATCGACTCGGCGAGCGCCTTGGCCGCGCCCTTGTCGACGGGGTCGTTCGCCGTGCCGAGCCACACCACGAACCAGCGTTGCGGCGGGCCGCCGTTCGGCGTGTTCGCCGCGGGCAGTCCGACGACGCCGGTCCAAATCTGGCCGTTGGGCTTGGAGGCGTCGCTGAACTTGACCTCGTAGTACGACGCGCTGCCGGTGACGCCATTGGCCCCGGTGAGCGGGGTGCTTTCCTGGTTGATTCGGGTGCCCGGATACGGCAGGAAGAACTCACCCATGTCCGAGCCCAGCCGCACCGCGGCCTTCGTGTTGTTGGCTTCGGCACTGGCGTAAAGCTTTTGGTCCAGCCGGCCCATCACGATGCGGGTGTCGTTGGCGACCGGTGGGGGCTGGTCGGGCAGCGGCGGCTGCCCCGTCGTCTTACTGAGCAGCGCCGAGCCGTAGTCGAGGTGGGAGGCGTCCGACTCCACCCAGCCGGGAGGAAGGATGTAGCTGAAGCCGCCTACGGCGTTGGCGATCCGCCCGGCGTTCGGGTCGGCGGGCGGCGGGGGCGGCGGCGCGTTCGGGTCGACGGGCGGCGGCGGCGGTGGCACGGGCGCGTTGGGATCGACCGGTGCCGGAGGGGCGCCGGGCGCCGGAGCAGCCGGCGGTGGAGTGGTTGCGGGAGCCGCCGGGCCTGCGGCGGGAGCCGGGGCGGGGGCGGTCGTCGTCGCCGGCGGGACCGGAGTCGGGACTTCCGGGTCGGCGTTCGAGGTCGCCGGCAAAGCGATCGTGACGGCGCTGGCACTGGTCACCGTGGCTATCGCCAGCGTCGCCCACAGGCCTTTGCGACGTGTCGAGTTGGGTTCCACCTGGTCCATGGCGACGAACCTACCGTGTTACCGCTGTGACGCAAGGAGCCTTGCGGACAATTGCGATGCCGTTTTGCCGATGTTGCCGATGTGCAACCCACCGGGCGGCCACGCGCTCGGTCCCGTCCCTCAGTACGCCGCCGGATAGAGCGCCACCTCATGGGCTTTGACGGAGAACCACACCTGCTGCCCGGGCGCCAGCCGCAGCTCCGACGCGGCGTCGACGGTGATCTCCGCGGCCAGCCCGGGGGCGCCGTCGGGCTGCTGCTCGCCGCGCACCAGCACCGCCGACCCGCGAATGTCCATCTCCGCCACCGTCACTTCGACGGTGTTGCGTGGGCTGCCGTGTGGCAGCTCCCGATAGACCGCCACCGCCGTCGGCGGGAAGACCGCGATCGCGTTGCGTCCCTCAGCGAGCTCGTCGCCTCCCTCAACGGCGGGGGCCGCGTGCCAGCGGGCGCCCGAGCGCGCGTGCAGCGAGCGGTCGGGGCCGATGGTCCCGTTGACCAGGTTGATGCCGGCGATGCGCGCCCCGAAGTGGCTGCGCGGCGTCGTCAGCACGTCGGCGACCGGGCCGATCTCGGAGACCTTGCCGTCCTCGAGCACCAGCACCCGGTCGGCCAGGGTGAACACGTCGAGCAGGTCGTGCGTGATCAGCACGACAGCGCAGCCGGTGCGGCCGACCGCGCCGCGCAACACCGCGCGGATCCCGGCGGCCGCGGCGACGTCGAGGCCCGCCAGTGGCTCGTCGAGCAGCAGCACGTCGGGTTCGGCGGCCAGCGCCCGCGCGATCGCCACCCGCTGGGCCTGACCGCCGGACAGCTGGCGCGCCTTCCGGTCCGCCAGCGGCTCGGCCTCCACCTCGCGCAGCCAGCGCAGCGCTGTTGCCCTCTCCGCGGCCCGGGCCGGGCGGAGCCGGCCACGACGGCTGTGCGGCCCGAACGCCACGTTGGCGGCAACGCTCATGTGCGGGAACAACAATGGGTCCTGCAGCAGCAGGCCGACGCGGCGGTCATGGGTCGCCACGTCCACCCCGGACTCGGTGTCGGTCAGCACCCGGCCCCCCAACCGCACCATCCCGCGGTCCGGGCGAATCAGCCCGGCGATGACGTGCAGCGCGGTCGACTTGCCGGCGCCGTTGGGTCCCAGGACCGCCAGCACTTCGCCCGCCGGTACGGAGAATTCGACGTCCAGGCGGCGCTCCGCCACCACGGCGCGCAGGTGCAATTCGCTCATGGCCCGGTCTGCCTCGTCTCGGTGCCGGTCAGCCGGCGGGCGCCCAACCCCAACACAACCACGGCGGCCACGGCCACCAGCAGGATCGACAACGCCACCGCCGCGTCGGCGTCGGTGACGCGCTGCAGGTAGATCTCCAGCGGCAGCGTGCGGGTGACTCCTTGCCGCGACCCTGCGAACGTCAGGGTCGCGCCGAACTCCCCCAGCGAGCGGGCGAACGCCAAGACCGTGCCCGACGTCAGGCCCGGCAGCAGCAGCGGGAGGGTGACCCGCCACCAGACGGTGCTGGGACGCGCCCCGAGGGTCGCCGCGACGACCTCGAAGTCGGCGCCGGCGGTGCGTGCGGCCCCCTCCAGGGAAATAACCAGGAACGGCAGCGAGACGAACGTCTGCGCCAGCACCACCGCGGTGGTGCTGAACGCGATGCTGATGCCGGCGGCGTCGAGGTACCGGCCGAGCAATCCGAGCCGGCCGAACGCGTAGAGCAACGCGATCCCACCCACCACCGGCGGCAGCACCAACGGCAGCAGGATCAACGGCCGCAACAGCCGCACCGGCCGCGCCGTGCTGCGGGCCAGCACCAACGCCATCGGCACGCCGAGCAGCACACACAGCAGGGTGCTGGCCGCGGCGGTCTTGAGGCTGAGCAACAGCGCCGTCCGGGACGACGGGCTGGTGATCAACGACCAGAAATTCGGCCAGTCGACCTTGATCGCGATGGCCAGCAACGGCAGCACCACGAACACCGTCCCCACCGCGGCGGGTAGGTATACCCACCGCGGCAGATCCGGAGGGCGCTCGCTGATACGTACACCCCTAACAGGGATCGGGAGATCTGGACCGCCTCAACCTAGCGCCGGACGTATAGCCAATCGGGTAACGCGCGGGAGTTTCCGCCGATGAGCCAGTTCGGAGCACGTCTGTTGTGAGATTCTGCTGAGATGCCCGCTCCTTCGGGTGTCGTGACGTTCCTGTTCACCGACATTGAGGGTTCGACCCGTCGGTGGGAGGCCGACGCCGACGGGATGCGGGTGGCGCTGGCCGCCCACGACATGGTGTTGCGAACGGCAATCGAGGCGCACGGCGGTTGGTTGTTCAAGCACACCGGCGACGGCGTCTGCGCGGCGTTCGCGTCACCGCGCTCAGCGGTCGACGCAGCGGTGGCCGCTCAGCGCGACCTGGAGTTGCCGGTGCGGATGGGGCTGGCGACGGGCGAAGCCGAGCTGCGCGAGGGTGACTACTTCGGCACGGTGCTCAACCGCGCCGCACGGGTGATGGCGGCCGGTCACGGCGGGCAGATCCTGTTGGCCGACTCGACCGCGGGTCTGCTCAGCGGAGTCGACCTCGTCAATCTGGGGTCGCGACGGTTGCGGGACGTGCCGATGCCGGTCGGGGTGTTTCAAGTACGGGCAGCGGGACTACGTGCCGAGTTTCCGCCGTTGCGGGCGCTCGACACGCCTCCGGGAAACCTGCGGCCCGCGACCACCAGCTTGATCGGACGGGAGGTTGAGGTCGCCGACGTCGAGGCGGCGGTCAAGGCGCATCGGATGGTCACGCTGACCGGCGTGGGTGGGGTCGGCAAGACCCGCCTCGCGACGGAAGTCGCCGCGCGACTGGCAGATGTGTTCCCCGACGGGGTTTGGCTATTCGAGCTGGCCGCGGTCACCGATCCGGCGGCGGTGCCCGACGCGGTTGCCGCGGTGCTCGGCATCACCCAGCAACCGGGCAAGACCGTCACCGAATCGGTGGCCGCGGCACTGGAGGGCAGGGTACGGCTGTTGGTGCTCGACAACTGCGAGCACGTTCTCGACGCCGCCGCTGACCTGATCGAGGCCATCGTGGCGCGCTCGGCGGCCGTACGAATCCTCGCCACCAGTCGCGAAGGACTCGGAGTCCCCGACGAGCAGGTGCGGCCGGTGCGCTCGCTGGACGCGGCGGCGGGCGTCGATTCTGCGGCGGTGACCCTGTTCGTCGAACGCGCCCAAGGCATTTCGCCGGGCTTCTCGCTGGCCGACGGCGGTGAGGCCGGCGCGGTCATCGAGATCTGTCGGCGCCTTGACGGGATTCCCTTGGCCATCGAGCTGGCCGCCTCACGGATGGCGTCGATGACCGCCGGCGAAATGCGCGATCGCCTCGATCACCGGTTCAGGCTGCTGGTCGGCTCGCGTCGGGGCCTGGAACGTCATCACACGCTGCGCCACGCGGTGGCCTGGTCCTACGACCTTCTCGACGACACCGAAAAGACTGTGCTGCAACGCTGTTCGGTTTTCGCGGGCGGTTTCGACGTGCAAAGCGCGTGCGCGGTGGCCGGATCGCAAGAGCCCGACGAGTACGCCATCCTGGAGGTATTCGACGCCCTGGTGCGCAAGTCGCTGCTCGTGACGGACAAGTCCGCGGCGCGCACCCGCTTTTCGATGCTGGAAACCATCCGCCAGTTCGCCGAGGAACAACTCATCGCATCGGGTGAGGCAGACGCGGTCCGGACCGCGCACGCCCATTACTTCGCCGGACGGGAAGCCGACCTCATGGCGCTGTGGGACAGCCCGCGACAGCGCGAGGCGTACGGCTGGCTCACGGTCGAGCTGGCCAACCTGCGCATCGCCTTTCGTTGGGCCGCCGACCACGGCGACCTGGATGCGGGCGCCGCCATCGCCGCGTATGCGGGCTTGCTTGGTCCGTTTCTCGAGAACTACGAACCCATCGCCTGGGCCGAAGAAATGGTCGGACCCCTTCATGCCGTCGAACACCCGCGGCTGGCAGCGGTATGCGTGGGGGCATCGCTGTCCGTTCTTGTCGGCCGGTACCAAGAAGCTGTGGGCTACAGCGAAATCGGTCAGACGGTTATCGCCGCCGCAGGCGACAAAGTGTCGTACTTCGGCGAGGCGTTTCTCGGCAGTGCGTATTTGTTCGTCGGGCAGCCCGAACGGTACCTCGAGCTGTGTCGCGCCCAGGTGAGGCGCAGCGGCGACGCCAACACGTTCGGGAGGGCGAACCTGGCTTTCGCTTTGGCCGTCTGCGGTTCGGCCGACGAGGCGACGGCAATCGCCGACAGCCTCATCGATGCCGCCGAAGCGAACGGAAATCCATGGGTGCTTGCTTACGTACTTTTCGTGTACGGGTACGCCGTCCGGGCCACCGATCCGGGTCGCGCCCTGGCGGCGCTGCGCCGTAGCCTGCTCGTCGCGCGGGACAGCGGCAACCGGTTCTACGAGACCCAATTCCCATACTGGGCCGCCGGACTCATGGCCGAGCAAGGGGACCCCTGGGCGGCCTTGGATCATCTCGCCGTGGCCATTCGCAGTAACCACGAGTCGGGCAACATCGGCATGATGTACAACGCGCTCGCTGTCTTCGCCGTGTTCCTCAACCGGCTAGGACGCTACGAACCGGCTTCCATCATCGCCGGGCTTGCGGCGGTCAGTGCGATGGCGGCAACGACCTTGCCCGAACTCGGAGAAATGATCGCCGATCTTCGCAAGGTCCTCGGCGACCAAAGCTACGAATCGCTCGCCCGCAAGGGCGAGGTGATGACCACGGCCGACATCGTGACCTACGCCTATGCCCAAATCGACAAGATCCGAACCGATTTCGAACGGCCCGCTGAATTCTAGGGTTTGGCGAAGCCCGACTGGGCCAAAATGTTTTGACCGATTTCACCGGTCACCACGGCCACGAACCGTTGCGCCAACGCCGACTGCGGAGCATTCTTCAGCACCGCGATCGGATAGACGTTCACCGCGCCGGCGGCCTCCGGGAAGCTGACGCGGGTCACCTTGTTCCCGGCGCTCTGGGCGTCGGTGACGTACACCAGCCCGGCGTCCGCCTGGCCGGTGGTGACCTTGTTGAGGACGTCCGTCACGCTGGGTTCCTCGCTCACCGGGTTGAGGTGGACGCCGGTGCTGACTTCGACCCGCTGGGTCGCCGCTCCGCACGGCACCGGCACCTGGCAGACCACCACCCCCAGCCCCGGCCTCGCGAGGTCGGCGAAGGCGCCGATCTTCTTGGGGTTGCCCGGGGCGGTGACGATCACCAGCGTGTTCGACGCGAAGTTCGTCGCGCTGCCGGACAGCAGGCCGGCCTTGGCAACCGTGTCCATCTGCGCGGTGTCCGCCGAGGCGAAGACGTCGGCGATCGCACCCTGCGTCAACTGGATGGCCAGTTCCGACGATCCCGCGAATTCGAAGTCGACGTTGCTGCCCGCATTTTGGGCTCTGAACTGCGCACTGATCTGAGTGAACGCGGGCTTGAGCGAGGCGGCGGCGAAGACCACCACTTTGCCGGATGCGGAGGGCGGTCTCGAACCGCACCCGGACAGGCCCATCGCCAGCACCATCGACACCACACCGGCCAGGATCCCGATCCGCCGCATGCATGCACCCTAGCCCGCCGACGATGCGGACCAATTACGGGCTTAATCGCGCAAAAAAGTGCCCGCCGAATAGTTACGCAAATGATCCGCGCGTCGCGGCGTCAACAATTTCGCCGACTAGCTACTGTCCAGTAACATCTAGGCAGATTGATGCCATAACGCGCTGAGATCCCAGGCAGATCCCCCCGGCGGTCCCTGTGGATGGCCACACGGAACTGCCCGGGTCTGGGTTCAACGTTGAACACGAGGAGGTCATGGCAGTGGAAGTACTGGTCACCGGCGGAGACACCGAACTGGGGCGCACAGTGGCCGAAGGCTTCCGCGATGCCGGTCACAAGGTGACGCTCGTGGGCGCGCGGCGCAGCGACCTGGAGATCGCCGCCAAGGAATTGGATGTGGACGCGATCGTCTGCGACACCACCGACCCGGCGAGCCTGACCGAGGCCCGTGCCTCGTTCCCCCATCATCTGGACACCATCGTCAACGTGCCGGCGCCCTCATGGGAAGCCGGCGACCCACGCACCTACTCGATCGCCGACACGGCCACCGCGTGGCGAAACGCCTTGGACGCCACCGTGCTGTCGGCGGTTCTGACGGTGCAGACCGTCGGCGATCACCTGCGCTCGGGTGGCTCCATCATCAGCGTGGTGCCCGAGAACCCGCCGGCCGGAAGCGTCGACGCCGCCATCAAAGCGACCCTGTCGAATTGGGTCGCGGGGCAGGCCGGCATCTTCGGCACCCGTGGGATCACGGTCAACGCCGTGGCCAGCGGGCGCAGCGCCCAGCCCGGCTATGACGGCCTTTCTCGCACGCCCCCGTCGGTCGCCGGCGAAGTGGCGCGGTTGGCGTTGTTCTTGACCACCCCGGCGGCTCGCCACATTACCGGCCAGACGCTGCACGTCAGCCACGGCGCGCTCGCCCAATTCGGCTGAGGGCGTAATCCGCGGCCGAGCCGTATCGTCCCGCTCGGCGTCGCACTACGGTAGATCGCGTGGCTATTCGACTCGGTCTGCAGATTCCCAACTTCTCCTACGGCACCGGGGTGGAACAACTCTTCCCCACTGTTCTGGCTCAGGCCCGCGAGGCCGAATCGGCTGGCTTCGACTCGGTTTTCGTGATGGACCACTTCTACCAACTCCCCATGCTGGGTGACCCCGACCAGCCGATGCTGGAGGCCTACACCGCCCTCGGCGCGCTGGCCACCGGCACCGAACGAGTTCAGTTGGGCACCTTGGTAACCGGCAACACCTACCGCAACCCGGCCCTACTGGCGAAGACCATCACCACCCTCGACGTGGTGAGCCAGGGCCGCGCGATCCTGGGCATCGGCACCGGCTGGTTCGAACTCGAACACGACCAGCTGGGTTTCGAATTCGGCACCTTCACGGACAGGTTCAACCGGCTCGAGGAGGCGCTGCAGATCATCCTGCCGATGATCAAGGGCGAGCGGCCTACCTTCTCCGGCAAGTGGTACCAGGTGCGCGAGGCGCTCGCGAATCCGCGCTTCCGTGACCACATTCCGCTGATGATCGGCGGCAGCGGTGAGAAGAAGACGATCCCGCTGGCGGCGCGCCATTTCGATCATCTCAATGTGATCGCCGGATTCGACGAGCTGCCAGGGAAATTGGACGTCGTGCGGCGGCGCTGCGAGGACATCGGCCGGGACCCCGCGACGTTGGAAACCAGCACGCTGACCACGGTGCTGGTCGACGAGAACGCGAAACCCGATCAGATTCCGGCCGAAATGCAGCAGCGCATGGTGGTCGGCGGTCCCGATTCGGTCGCCGACCAGATCAAGACCAAAGTGGTGGACGCGGGCATCGACGGCGTGATCATCAATCTGCCCTTCTACACCCCCGGCGTGATCAGCGCCGTCGGCGAGGCGCTGCGCCCGGTCGTCGGCCTCTAGCCGCCGACGCCGCCACTTTGGGGTCGCGGATTGGTGCCGCCGCGGTAATACTTCGATGTAGCAGCGTCGACCTGCGCCACAACGGCGCAGCGCAGAGGTAAGGGGCCGGGACGGCCATGAAGAAAAGAGCCCTGGCGGCGGTCGCGGCCGGCGTGGCGTTCGCCGCGCCCCCGATCGCGCATGCCGACAACAACTGGATCGCCATGGCGATCTCGGACTCCACCGGCCGCATCAACATCGCCGACGGAGCGGCCAGCCAGGGCGCGGCCGAGAAGGCGGTGATGGAGACCTGCCGCAAGAGCATCAGCGACTGCCGACTGCTGGCCAGCGGGCAGGGCGGGTGCGTGGCGCTCGTTTTGAATGCGGCCAAATCCCGATACTTCGGCGGCTGGGGTCCGACCCGCGAAGAAGCCGAAGCGCAGGCGCTCGAGCGTGCCCCCGGCGGCACGATCCAAGCGGGCCACGACCACTGTGCGGGTGAGGGCTCCAGCCAGTGACGCCGCCCGCGCGCCGATAGCTGCCAACCCTGATAACTGCGCCACACCGCTGGACGCTCACCAGGGATTTCGCCCGCGGACACCTTTAGTGTTGCAAACAACACATGGGTATCAACTAGGTTTCCGGGTACCCGCCTGACTAGCGTTGTGGCTAACTGCAGTCGCGTGTCCAAAAGCCCCCGTCAGGAGCAGCGGAAACATGAGCCCCCCACCAGAAACCACAGCTGGAACCGAACGTCGCCACCAGGTGGTCATCATCGGTTCGGGATTCGGCGGGCTCAATGCGGCAAAGAAGCTCAAGCACGCCGACGTCGACATCAAGCTGATCGCGCGCACCACCCACCACCTGTTCCAGCCGTTGCTGTACCAGGTGGCGACGGGCATCGTGTCCGAAGGCGACATCGCCCCGCCCACCCGCGTCGTCCTGCGCAGGCAGCGCAACGTCCAGGTGCTGTTGGGTGACGTCACGCATATCGACCTGGCCGGCAAGTACGTGGTATCCGATTTGCTCGGCCACACCTACGAAACCCCTTACGACAGCTTGATTATCGCCGCGGGCGCCGGACAGTCGTATTTCGGTAACGACCACTTCGCCGAGTTCGCCCCCGGCATGAAGTCGATCGACGACGCACTGGAGGTGCGCGGACGGATCCTGAGCGCGTTCGAACAGGCCGAGCGGTCGCGTGACCCCGAACGACGCGCCAAGCTGCTGACGTTCACCGTGATCGGCGCCGGGCCCACCGGTGTCGAAATGGCCGGGCAGATCGCGGAATTGGCGGCCCACACGCTGAAGGGCTCGTTCCGTGGCATTGACTCCACCAAGGCGCGAGTGATCCTGCTCGACGCGGCCCCCGCCGTGTTGCCGCCGTTCGGCGACAAATTGGGCGCGCGGGCGCGCGCCCGGCTGGAGAAGATGGGTGTGGAGATCCAGTTGGGGGCGATGGTCACCGACGTCGACCGCAACGGCATCACGGTCAAGGACTCCGACGGCACCATCCGGCGCATCGAGTCCGCCTGCAAGGTGTGGTCGGCGGGCGTGCAGGCCAGCGGCCTGGGCCAAGACCTCGCCGAACAGTCATCGGTGGAACTCGACCGCGCCGGGCGGGTCAAGGTGCTGCCCGACCTGTCCGTCCCGGGGCACCCGAACGTGTTCGTGATCGGCGACATGGCCGCCGTCGAAGGCGTTCCGGGCGTGGCGCAGGGCGCGATCCAGGGCGCCAAGTATGTCGCCGGCACGATCAAAGCCGAACTGGGCGGCGCCGATCCGGCGGAGCGCGAGCCGTTCCAGTACTTCGACAAGGGCTCGATGGCCACCGTTTCGCGGTTTTCCGCGGTGGCCAAGGTCGGTCCGCTGGAATTCAGCGGCTTCATCGCCTGGCTGATGTGGCTGGTGCTGCACCTGGTCTATTTGGTCGGGTTCAAGACCAAGGTCAGCACGTTGCTGTCGTGGACGGTGACCTTCCTGAGCACGCGGCGCGGCCAGCTGACCATCACCGAGCAGCAGGCCTTCGCCCGCACCCGTCTCGAACAGCTGGCGGTGCTCGCCGCGGAGACCAAGCGCCCAGCGACCGCCAGGCGGGCGAGCTAACCGGCCAGCCGGTCGGCTTGCCACGTGCTGAGTAGTCCGCCGCCGGCCAACATCAGCACGGTCGAGCCGGAATCGATCGCGGTGTTCGGGAAAGCCGTTTCGGGGTAACGCAATTCGTGAATCGAGGCGCGCGGCGCCGAAATGATGTCGTCGCCGGACGATCCGGCGCCCAGCTCCACCCGGTGGCGTAGCAGGGGGCGGTCATCGCAGTCGGCGTGTAACGACCCGGACCAAAACCCCTGGTGCTCTTCGCATCTGCCGACCTGCACGCGCTCGCGGAAGCGCACCTGGGCCCCGTCGTGCAAGGAGAAGGCGGCGCTGGACACATGGCGGGCGTCGGCGGCGACCACGGTCGGCTCCAGGTCGATATCGAGGCTGCCGGTCGCCTGTATCTCCCAATGGGCATGAGAAGTCGGGACATTCGCGCCGGGCAACGCGACCGTGGCGGCGGCGCTGCGGAGCCTGAGCCGGGCGCCGCGTTCGACGATGACGCGAAGGTCGATGCTGTCGCCGCCCAGCGGCGTGGCCGCCGCCGACACCAGATGGACCGTGTCGGGCGAGGTGCGGCGGGCCGCCACACCCCCGCCACATTCGATGCGTGGCAGCCGGTTCGCATACGCGACCACCAGGACCCGGGATCGCATCACACGTTGGCCGCCTCGCGCAATTGCGTGCGGACCCACGCCAGCACCTGCGTCGCCGCCGGGTCGTCGGTGAGCGACTGCAGGACGGTGGGCCGGCCATCGCGCACCGCGGCGGCGTCATCGGCCATCACCTGCAGGTCCGCCCCGACCAGTGGTGCCAGGTCAGTCTTGTTGACTACCAACAGATCCGAGTAGGTGACCCCGGGCCCACCCTTGCGGGGCACCTTGTCGCCACCGGCCACGTCGACGACGAAGATCTGCACGTCGACCAAGCCCGAGGAGAAGGTGGCGGTCAGGTTGTCGCCTCCGGATTCGACCAGGATCAGGTCCAGCGGCTCGTGCGCGGCGATCAGGTCGTCGATCGCATCGAGGTTGGCGGTGATGTCGTCGCGGATCGCGGTGTGCGGGCAGCCGCCGGTTTGCACCGCGGCGATCCGGTCGTCCGGCAACACCGCGTGCCTGCGCAGGAAGTCGGCGTCCTCGGTGGTGTAGATGTCGTTGGTCAGCACCGCCAGCGACAGCTCGTCGCGGAGCTGCCGGCACAGCGCGGCGACCAGCGCGGTCTTGCCGGACCCGACCGGGCCGCCGACGCCGACGCGCAGCGGCTCCCCCGGTTGCCGGACCCGTCGCGGCCGCTCGAGGGGTGGATGCGGGTGGCCGTGTGAATGTGTTGGCATCTCGTGTCTTTCAGCGGACTGATGGAAGCGGTTGGCGCGCGGGCGCGTTGGTAGGCAGCGTATCGACCACATCATGGCCAAGTCGTGCGAGTGGTCCTGCGACCGCCCAGTCGTTGCCAGGAAAGTCACAGCTGTCTGCCGGGTACGTCAAAGTTGTAGACGAAGGTCGAACAGGTACGTTGTATGGCGGCGGCCGAAACGGCCGCCCGGACGAGTTCGCCGTACCCGGAGAGCGACAAGACGGTGACCGCGGGATGCCTGGCGTGCCGGTCAACCGAAAACGGTCTGCGAACTTCTCCTCCGTTTAGTTTCGGTCGTCGGGGCATCCTCCGCCGTGAATTGAAACTCGACGAGAGGATTTTCGATGTTCAACCCGTTCGCCGGCCAGGCCGACATTCCCAACCGTGAGGGTGCGTGGGCGCAGCAAGCCGAAGCGGAGCTGTCCACGCGCCGTCACCGCGAAGAGATCGACCGCTGCCTCAGCCACGGGCTTGAAGCCGCCCCCACCATCAACGACCGCACCCTGTCGACATTCGCCCGCGGCGAGCTCCCCCACTTCGCCGGGGAACGCGGGACGTTCCTCAAGGCCCCGTTCCTGGAGGATGTGAACGACGTCGCCGACGCCGAGGTGGCCGTCTTCGGAGCGCCGCTGGACGCCGGGACGACCTACCGCCCGGGCACCCGGTTCGGGCCAATGGGCATTCGCCGCTCCACCAACCTGTTCGGCACCTATTGCTACGAGCTGGGAGTCGACCTACGGGAACAGCTCAACATCGTCGACATCGGCGACGTGGTCACGATCCCCGCCAACATCGAGAAGTCGTTCGACCAGATCAGCCAGGCGATGGCCCACGTGGTCTCCAAGGGCGTGTTCCCGGTGGTGCTCGGCGGCGACCACTCGATCGGCTTCCCGACCGTGCGGGGTCTGGCCCCCTACCTGGACGGCAACGTCGGGATCATCCACTTCGACCGCCACGTCGACACCCAGGAAACCGACCTCGACGAGCGGATGCACACCACCCCGTGGTTCCACGCCACCAACATCAAGAACGCCCCGGCCACCAACCTGGTGCAGATCGGCATCGGCGGATGGCAGGCTCCGCGCGCCGGCGTCCAGGTGGGCCGCCAGCGCGGCAGCACCGTCATCACCGTCGGTGACGTCGAACGCGTCGGGATCGAAAAGGTCGCCGAGATCGCGCTGGAGACGGCGTGGAAGGACGCCAAGGCGGTGTACCTGTCGTTCGACATCGATGTCATCGACGCGGGATTCGTGCCCGGCACCGGCTGGCCCGAGCCCGGCGGCCTGCTACCGCGCGAGGCGCTCAACCTGATCCGGATGATCTCCGAACCCGGACTGAACGGCATCGAGGTGGTGGAGTGCTCACCGCCGTATGACTGGGCGGAACAGACCGCGCTGATGAGCAGCCGCGTCATCCTGGACAGCCTGGCGGTCATGGTGCGGGCGGGCAAGCTCGGCAAGAAGCCGGCCGCGCTCAAGCGGCACGCCTGGGGCCCGTTCGCCGACTGACGAGGTGGGTTATGAAATCCGCCTGTCGGGCTGTCTACTTGCGGTCTCCACCCAGCGCCCGCGCTTAGGAGATTAGTCCCGGTCAAACCGCCGGGTAACGACACCGAGGCCAACAGTTGGTCGTTGCTAGTTGGTCACATAGCAAATACTGCTGTCTGCTGCCATTTGGGCCGCCGCGCGCCGAATCCCTATGCGCGGTCCGTCCTCCTCGGACCGGCGGGGAGGCTGCGGCATTGGCGATGCCACTACACCGCGCCGGGACAATCGGGCGACGCCTCGCACCAAAGTCAATGTGGATAAGGAGCTCTCGCCACTAGGTTGCGCCCGGCCGGTCCCGCACTCCCCGTCCGGAGGCGCGGATGCTCACCGTCGCCCGGGGCGCCCGGCCCGGCCGGGCCCCATGCGGCACCGGGCCTCTGACAACTATTTCGACGGCCGAAAATCGACTTTCAGCAAATTCCCAGGAGTTAACCATGGTTGTTACAGGTGCAACTAAGAATATTAGGTAGTTGTACGGCGACGAGACGGCGGAGCGTCTCTCGGCGCCGCGGTGCGGCGACGCGAACAACTCGGCGTCGCGCCACTCGTGCGCAAGCCATGGCGCACGAAACCGGATCGCCAAGCCAGCGCCCCGTCCGGGCCCGCGGCGTTTGAGCTGGCGCCTGGTCGGCTGGTTACGGGGGTTTTGTAGTGGATTTTGCGGCGTTACCGCCCGAGGTCAACTCCGGGCGGATGTATGCGGGCGCGGGGGTTGGGCCCCTGGTGTCGGCGGCCGCGGCGTGGGACGCGCTGGCGGCGGAATTGGGCTCGGCGGCGGCGGCCTATCGGGCGATCGTGTCGGAGCTGACGGGTGGTCCGTGGGTGGGCCCGTCGTCGGGGTCGATGGCGGCCGCTGCGGCGCCCTATGTGTCGTGGATGAACACCACGGCCGCGCAGGCCCAGCAGACCGCCAGCCAGCTGGGTGCGGCGGTGGCGGCTTACGAGGCGGCGTTCGCGGCCACCGTGCCGCCCCCGCAGATCGAGGTGAACCGGGCGTTGTTGGCGTCGCTGGTGGCCACCAACCTCCTTGGGCAGAACACCCCGGCGATCGCGGCCACCGAGGCGCAGTACGCCGAGATGTGGGCCCAGGACGCCGCGGCGATGTACGGCTACGCCGGCGCCTCGGCGGCGGCCACCCGGCTGACGCCGTTCGCCGCACCGCAGCAGACCACCAACCCGGACGGCACGACGATGCAGGCCGCTTCGGTCAGCCAGGCCGGGCAATCGGCGACCGGGTCCAGCACGCAGTCGGCACTCAACGCCGTCCCCAACATGCTGCAGAACATCTCGGGGGGCTCGATTGTCAGCCCATCGAACCTCGATCCGCACCTGGGCAGCCTGTTCAGCCCCAGCAGCGGACCGACCGGTCTCAACGAATTGACCCAGAACATCGGGAACTGGGCCCTGGTCATCAGTGGGCCCTTGTTCACGGCTTCCGGCATCACGCCGCTGATGGGCGGCCTCTACGGGCTGGCGCTGCCCTCGACGGCGGCCGCGGCGGCCGACGTGTCGCCGGCGGACGCCGGCATGGGCACCCTGGCGAATTCGCCGGCCGCGGGCTCCCTTGGCAATGCCGGGGTTTCGGCGGGTCTGGGCGAATCCGCCACCGTCGGCAAGTTGTCGGTACCGCAAACGTGGGCCGACTCCCCCGCCATCCGGCTCGCGAGTAGCGCGTCGCCGCTGTCCACGGCCGGGCTGGGCGGCGCGCCGCAGGCCGAGGTCTCGGCGCCCGGCGGCTTCTTCGGCGGTATCCCGCCGGTGGGCAGCTTGGTCAACGCGCCCAGGGGCGAGCAGTCGCGCGCACGCGCCGGCGCCGGCCAAAAAGTCTTCCCGGCAACCCCCGGGGAGGCGGGCGCCGACGAGCGCGCGGCGGTCATGCCCGCGGCGCCG
Organism: Mycobacterium sp. E1386; assembly: GCF_001672745.1. NCBI lineage: Bacteria > Bacillati > Actinomycetota > Actinomycetes > Mycobacteriales > Mycobacteriaceae > Mycobacterium > Mycobacterium sp. E1386. The sequence goes on along the minus strand of NZ_LZKH01000017.1, from coordinate 58,500 downwards.
CAACGGACGCGCAAGCATGTCGCCAGCGCACTGAGCGAGCGCGAACGCGAAGAGCTCGACAAGCTGCGCAAGGAGATCGCCGAGGTGGCGACCGAACGCGACGCGGCAGCCCGCCTGATCAAGGAGGCGATGCTGTGACACTGGATTTTGCGGCCCTGCCTCCCGAGGTCAATTCCGCCCGTATGTACGCGGGCGCGGGATCGGCGCCATTGGTCACGGCCGCGACGGCCTGGGAAAAGCTGGCTTCCGAGCTGAGTTCGGCGGCGACCTCGTATCGCGCCGTGGCGGCGCAGCTGACAAGCGGGCCGTGGGTGGGTCCGTCGTCGGCCGCGATGGCGGCCGCGGTGGCGCCCTATGTGTCGTGGATGAACACCACGGCCGCGCAGGCCCAGCAGACGGCCAGCCAGCTGGGTGCGGCGGTGGCGGCTTACGAGGCGGCGTTCGCGGCCACCGTGCCGCCGCCGCAGATCGAGGTCAACCGGGCGCTGTTGGCGTCGCTGGTGTCGACCAACCTGTTGGGGCAGAACACCCCGGCGATCGCGGCCACCGAGGCGCAGTACTCCGAGATGTGGGCCCAGGACGCCGCGGCGATGTACGGCTACGCCGGCGCCTCGGCGGCGGCCACCCGGCTGACGCCGTTCGCCGCACCGCAGCAGACCACCAACCCGGACGGGACGACCAACCAAAACTCCACGGTCATGAAGGCCGCCGCCACCGGCGGTTCCAACACCACGTCAACGCTGTCGAACATCCCCAACCTGCTGCAATCTTCGTCGACGGGCGCCCCGACCTCGCCGGGCGCATCGGCCCCGTCCGCCGGATCGGGTTCGCTGGTGGACCTTTTCAACAACTTCAGCGAAAACACCATCGGCTACCAGATCCTCTCCGAGGGTCTGAACTTCGACGCTTCCGGAGCCCTGTTGACGCTCGCGCCGCCGGTGGCCGCGGCCTGGAATCCGTTGGTGAACTCGCTCTCCGCGCCGGCGAGTGCCGCGTCTCAGGTCTCCGGTTCCGGTTCTGCCCTAGTGAATTCGCCCGGCTCGGGCGCTTCGGCCGGGGTGTCGGCGGGCCTGGGTGAGTCGGCGTCGGTCGGCAAGCTGTCGGTCCCGCAGTCGTGGGGCACATCGCCCGCGATCCGGCTCGCCGCGGCCGCCTTGCCCAGCGCCGGGCTGGACGGTCTGCCGCAGGCCGGCACCGTCGCACCGGGTTTCTACGGTGGGATGCCCCCGATGGGACCGGTGGCCAGCGTCGTCAACGCGCCGCGCGGCGAGCAGGGCCGTCTCCGAGCGGGCGCGCGGCACAAGGTGATTCCCGCGCTGGCCGGCGAGACCGGAATGCACCACGACCCCGCGGGCCGCTGGGTCGCGTCGAACGCAGCCGCCGAGGACGACGGCGCCGCCGGCGAACGCGAAGAGCTCATCGCGCTGCGGAAGGCGATGGCCGACGTAACCCGGCAACGCGACGTCCTCAAGCGCACGGCCGCGACATTGATCAAGGAGGCAACGCAAAAGTAGCCAACCCCGTGACTCGGTGCGGGACTTCACACGCACACCTCTTTCTCGACGACGATTGGAATCAGTGCAGATGTTCTTCACAAAGCCAGCCAAACGGTCCCCGGTGGGTTGGGAAGGCGATTTGGCCGTCGACTCGAAACCGATTGCGGCCCAAGACGATTTAGAAACGCCCACATCGGCAGGGATAACGCCCGACGACGAGGACCAGGCCCAGCTCAAGGCTTTGGGCTTCCAGTCGGACTTCAAGCGGGACATGAGCCCATGGGCGAACTTCTCGCTGGGGTTCACCTACCTGTCACCGGTGGTCGGCATCTACACGGTGTTCGCATTCGCGCTGTCCACCGCCGGCCCACCGATGATCTGGAGCCTGCTGATCGCCGGCGTCGGACAGATGTTGGTGGCGTTGGTCTTCAGCGAAGTGGTGGCCCAGTTCCCGGTGGCCGGCGGCGTCTATCCCTGGGCGCGCCGGCTGTGGGGACGCAAATGGGCATGGATGACCGGATGGGTCTACATGTTCACACTGTTGGCGCTCCTGGCGGACGCCGCCTACGGCGCGGGCCCGTACGTCGCAGACGTCTTCGGCTTCAAGCCTTCTCCGCACGCCACGGTCCTGTGCGCGCTCGTCATGCTGGCCCTGGCCACCGTCATCAACCTCACCGGCACCAAGATTCTGGGCTACTTCGCCATCTTCGGCTTCAGCGCCGAGTTGATCGGCGCCATCGTGGTCGGCGTCTGGCTGCTGTGCACCCAGCGCCATCACAATCTCGGCGTGCTGTTCCACGGCTTCGGCGCGCAAGGCCACCACAGCTACACCTACGCCTTCCTGGCCGCCAGCCTGATCGCGCTCTACCAGTTCTTCGGTTTCGAGGCCTGCGGCGACGTCGCCGAGGAGGTCCGCAACCCCGGCATACAAATTCCAAAGGCCATGCGCCGCACCATCTACGTCGGCGGCTCGGCGGCCACCTTCGTGTGCCTGAGCCTGATCCTGTCGGTCACCGACTTCGGCGCGGTGATCAGCGGCAAGGACCCCGATCCGATCGACACGATCCTGAAAACCGCGTTCGGCGGCATCGGGGCGAAGATCGTCCTCTGCATCGTGCTGATCTCGTTCGTGTCGTGCGCGCTGAGCCTGCAGGCCGCCGCCAGCCGGCTCATCTACTCCTACGGCCGCGACGACATGATCGTCGGCTCAAAGCTGCTGGCGCGGTTCGATCACAAGCGACACGTGCCGCCCTATTCCTTGCTCATCGCGGTCATCATCCCGGCGGTGCTGATCGTCGGGTCGCTGATCTCCCGCGACGCGCTCACCAAGCTGGTCAGCTTCGGTTCGGTGGGCGTCTACATCGCCTTCCAGATGGTGGTGCTGGCCGCCCTGCGCGCGAGGGCCAAAGGTTGGGCGCCCAACGGCAAGTACCGGCTGGGCCGGTGGGGAGTGCCCGTCAACATCGGCGCGCTGACCTACGGCGTCGCGGCAATCGTGAACCTTTCCTGGCCGCGGGACTCGCACCAGCCGTGGTACGACGACTACATCATCTTGCTGATGTCGGTGGCCATCGTCGGTCTGGGAATCCTGTACCTCGTGTTCACGCGGGCGCACGCCAAGAGCGACGCGCCGTACGCCGACGCGATTCCGGCGCGGAAGTAGTTGCGCCGCAGCACAATCAGGAGACGAAGAGCGGGCGTGCCCGCTCGGCATGGCGCTGCGCGAGCGTGTCGAGCAACGGGTCGGACAGATCGGCCAGCCCGATGGCCGCCTCGGCGGCGGTGCGCTCGCACAGGTCCGCCAGCCGAAACGTGCACGCCGCCACGTCGGCCGGGTCCAAAGCGAGAAGCCGCTGGGCGGCGGTCGCGGAGCCGGTCATGGTGGTGTAGACGATCGTCAAGGCGGTGTGCTCGGGGTTCAGTCCACTGATGGCGCCGACCCGGCCCGCCGTGACTGCGAGGTGCGGCCGTGCGCCGATTTCCGCCCAGTCGGCGTCCGGCCAGACCCGTCGCGCCAGCCGCGCCAGCCCGCGCCCCTGGCTGCGCGACGCCTCGCGGGCGGCCGGGGCGGGCGTGCGGGCATCGGTCTCACGATCGGCCGCGTCGGGGGTGAGGTCGCCGCGCTGGACCGCCGCCGCGATCGACGCGCTGACCAAGCCGGAGCTGCGAATCCGGCGGCACAGGAAGGCTTCCAGCGAGTCCAGGCCGGTCACCAGGCCGCTGGTGACCGCCTCCTCCACACCACCGGAATGCACGTGGCCCCCGGCCGGCAGTCGGGAATCGGCCAGGGCGAGCAGCGTTGCCAGTGCGGACATGTGCCTCAGAACAGGAAATAGCGTTGCGCCATGGGCAATTCCGCCGCCGGGTCCTCCTGCCAGACCTCGCCGTCGATCCGCACGGTGAACGTGTCCGGGTCCACTTCGATGTCGGGCAGCGCGTCGTTGAGCGGCAGGGCCGCCTTGCCGAGCCCGGTGGTATTGCGCACGGGGACAAGGCGCCGATTGACCGCGATCCGCTCGGTGAGGCCGGCGTCGATTGCCTGCGGCGCAACGAAATGCACCGAGGTGGCGGCCGCCGCGACCGGCGCGGCCCCGAACATCGGACGGGGCAGCACCGGTTGCGGCGTCGGGATCGACGCGTTGGCGTCCCCCATCGCCGCCCACGCGATCATGCCGCCCTTGAGCACCGCGTGCGGGCGGACGCCGAAGAACGCGGGCTCCCACAACACCAGGTCCGCCAGCTTGCCCACTTCCACGGATCCGACCTCGTGGTCGAGCCCGTGTGCGACGGCGGGGCAGATGGTGTATTTCGCGACGTAGCGCCGCGCCCGCATGTTGTCGGCGGCACCGTCGCCGGGCAGCGCGCCCCGTCGCCGTTTCATCACGTGCGCGGTCTGCCAGGTGCGCAGCACCACTTCCCCGATCCTGCCCATCGCCTGCGAGTCGCTGCCGATCATCGAGATCGCGCCGATGTCATGCAGCAGGTCTTCCGCCGCCATGGTCGACGGCCTGATCCGGCTCTCGGCGAAGGCCAAGTCTTCCGGCACTTGGGGATTGAGGTGGTGGCAGACCATCAACATGTCCAAATGCTCGTCGAGGGTGTTGCGCGTGTGGGGGCGAGTCGGGTTGGTGGAGCTGGGCAGAACGTTGGGTTTGCCTGCGACGGTGATGATGTCGGGAGCATGGCCGCCCCCGGCGCCCTCGGTGTGATACGTGTGGATCGACCGCCCGGCGATCGCGGCCAGGGTGTCTTCGACGAATCCCATCTCATTGAGGGTGTCGGTGTGCAGCGCCACCTGGACGCCGGCGGCATCGGCGACGGTGAGGCAGGCGTCGATGGCTGCCGGGGTCGACCCCCAGTCCTCGTGCAGCTTGAAACCCGAAGCCCCGCCGTGCAATTGCTCCCACAATCCCTCGGCGCTGACGGTGTTTCCCTTACCCAGCAGCGCGAAGTTCACCGGCCAGCCGTCGAGCGCCTCGAGCATCCTCTCCAGGTGCCATGCGCCCGGGGTCACGGTGGTGGCTTTGGTGCCCTCGGCCGGCCCGGTGCCGCCGCCGATGATCGTCGTGATCCCGGAGCCGAGCGCCTCTGCCATGAGCTGGGGGCAAATCAGGTGGACGTGGCAGTCGACGGCGCCCGCGGTGACGATCCGGCCGTTGCCGGCGATGACTTCGGTGGACGGCCCGACCACCAGGTCCGGGTGCACGCCCGTCATGGTGTCGGGGTTACCCGCCTTACCGATCGCGGAGATACGGCCGTCGCGAATGCCGATGTCGGCCTTGACGATTCCCCAGTGGTCGATGATGACCGCCCCGGTGATCACGGTGTCGGGCGCGCCCTCGGCGCGCGTCGCGCGTCCCTGGCCCATCGACTCGCGCAGCACCTTGCCGCCGCCGAACACTGCCTCGTCACCGGCCAGTCCCGGTCCCCCGCTGCGGTCTTCGGTGATCTCCACGAAGAGATCGGTGTCCGCCAGCCGGATCCGGTCGCCCGTGGTGGGGCCGAAAAGCTGGGCGTAGCTCTCCCTCGACAGGCCCGCCATCAGTCGTCGAGCCGTCCGGGCGGCGTCAGGGTCAGGCCATGCACCTCACGGCTTCCGCGCAGCGGCACCAGTCGGACCCGTTGCGGCACACCGGGTTCGAAGCGGACTGCGGTGGCGGCCGGGATGTCCAACCGGCAGCCGTGGGCGGCGGCGCGGTCGAACGACAGCGCCGAGTTGGCCTGGGGCAGGTGGACGTGGCTGCCGACCTGTACCGGACGGTCCCCGGTGTTGATGATCTGCATCTCGATCCGCTCCGCGTCCGCGTTTATCTCGATATCGCCGCTGCCGAAAAGGATTTCGCCGGGAATCATGCGATCGGGTGGTGGACGGTGACAAGTTTGGTGCCGTCCGGGAACGTCGCCTCCACCTGTACGTCGGCCAGCATTTCCGGCACCCCCTCCATCACATCGTCGCGGCTGAGCACGTCGCAGCCGCTGGCCATCAGGTCGGCGACGGTGCGGCCGTCGCGCGCGCCCTCCAGAATGTGGTCGGTGATGATGGCAACCGCCTCCGGGTGGTTCAGCCGCAAGCCCCGGGCACGGCGGCGGCGTGCCAGTTCGGCGGCGTAGGACAACAGCAATCGCTCTTGTTCGTGCGGCGTAAGGAGCACGTTCTCCGATCCTGCCACGGCGCCCGAGGCGGGACGCGCCCGGCCACGCTTGGCGGCGGGCGGGCTAGGCCTCCAGGTTCTGCAGCCGAACCTGGCCGCGGGCGACCACCCGGTCGTCGGCGTCGGTGATGGTGACCAGCCACAACTGCTGGCGCCGGCCGCGGTGGATCGGTTCCGCGGCGCCGTACACCATGCCCGAGCCGATGGAGCGCAGAAAGTCGGTGTTGTTGTTGACGCCTACGACGTTCCCGCCGCCGCGGGTGGCGAGCCAGGTGTAGGCGGCCACGCTGGCCATGCTTTCGATGATCGAGCAGTACACGCCGCCGTGCACCAGGCCCATCGGCTGCAGCAGTTTGGGGGTGACCTCGAGCTGGGCCCGGGCGCCGTCGGGGCTGAGTTCGGTGAATTGCAGCCCGATCTCCTGATCGAAAGGCGCGGTGAAATCCGGCGGCAGGGTCGCTTCCCGAGGGTCAGGCACGTTCTGTGTTTACACCATGACCACCCGAGAACGGCTGAGCCCCGTGCCACTGGGGCACGGGGCTCGCCGATCGAGTCGACCCGGGGTCACTGCAGCCCTCAGGACTCGCCGCGGTCGTCGTTCGCTCGACGGGGTTAGCATAGGCAAGGCTGCCCTAATTTCGCAAGCATCAATTCCGGGGCGCCCCCGGAAGCTTCGGTACGACCGTCGGTAGTAATCCGGAGTAAGATGTGCCTCGACGCTCAGGAGAGAACGCACTATGGCGAAACTGACCCGGCTCGGAGATCTGGAACGCGCGGTGATGGACCACTTGTGGTCCACGCCGGAACCGCAAACGGTCCGCCAGGTCCACGATGCGTTGTCCGCGCGACGCGATCTTGCCTACACGACGATCATGACCGTGCTGCAACGGCTGGCGAAGAAGAACCTGGTTTCCCAGATCCGCGACGACCGCGCGCACCGATACGCACCCGTGCACGGCCGCGACGAGCTCGTCGCGGGGCTCATGGTCGACGCGCTGGCCCAGGCCGAGGATTCCGGAGGTCGGCAGGCCGCTCTGGTGCACTTCGTCGAGCGGGTGGGCGCCGACGAGGCGGACGCGCTGCGGCGAGCGCTCGCCGAGCTGGAAGCCAATCAACGCAATGACGCGTCATCCGCTGGCGCGTTGACGGAGGACTGAGGGAGACTGACAGCGTGTCCGCGCTGGCCTTCACCATCCTCGCGGTGCTGCTGGTCGGTCCGGTACCGGCCTTGCTGGCACGCGCGAGCTGGCCGCTGCGCGCTCCCCGGGCGGCAATGGTGTTGTGGCAGGCCATCGCGCTGGCAGCGGTCCTCTCCGCGTTCAGCGCCGGGATCGCGATCGCCACTCGGCTGCTCATGCCAGGTCCCGACGGCCGGCCCACCGCCAGCATCGTCGGCGACGCCGGCCGGCTCGGCTGGCCGCTGTGGGCGGCATACATCGGCGTTTTCGCGCTGACGGTGCTGGTCGGCGCGCGACTGATGGTCGCCGTGATCCGGGTGGCCATCGCCAACCGGCGACGGCGGGCCCATCACCGCATGGTGGTCGATCTGGTCGGAGTCGGCCACGACGCCGCGCTTCCCCAGCCCTGTGCGCACACGCGCGACCTTCGCGTCTTGGATGTTGCGCAGCCGCTTGCCTATTGCTTGCCCGGCGTGCGCAGTCGGGTAGTGGTCAGCGAGGGGGCGCTGAGCACGCTCGCCGATGCGGAAGTCGCGGCGATCCTCACCCACGAGCGGGCCCACCTGCGAGCCCGGCACGACCTGGTTCTCGAGGCCTTCACCGCGGTGCACGCCGCGTTCCCGCGGCTGGTGCGCAGCGCGAACGCTCTCGGCGCGGTTCAACTGCTCGTCGAGCTGCTCGCCGACGACGCCGCCGTGCGCGCGGCCGGCCGCGCTCCCCTGGCGCGCGCCCTGGTTGCCTGCGCGTCCGGGCGGGCGCCGTCGGGCGCATTGGCCGCGGGCGGCACCAGCACGGTGGTCCGCGTGCGCCGGCTGTGCGGGGACGGCAACAGCCTGGCGCTGTCGGCGGCCGCCTACCTCGCGGCGGTGGCCGTGTTCGTGGTGCCCACCGTCGCGTTGGCGGTCCCGTGGCTCACGGAATTGCGGCGCCTGTTCAACCTCTGAGGCGACGCGGGAGCCATCACCCCGGGCGGGCGCATGTCCGCTGTGCCACAGTGTGACGGAAAGCTTTTGGGCAAGGTTCTCCGACTCGAGAGGCGAAGACATGGGTTCGTCGGATACCCCGACCGGTTCCAAGACCGCGACCGCGCAAATCGGCGTTACCGGCCTGGCGGTGATGGGTTCGAACATCGCTCGCAATTTCGCCCGGCACGGCTACACCGTGGCGCTGCACAACCGGTCGGTCGCCAAGACCGACGCGCTGCTCAAAGAGCACGGTGACGAGGGCAAGTTCGTGCGGTCGGAGACCATCGCGGAGTTTCTGGACGCCCTGGAGAAGCCGCGGCGGGTGCTAATCATGGTCAAGGCCGGTGACCCAACCGACGCCGTCATCAACGAGCTCGCCGACGCCATGGAAGAGGGCGACATCATCATCGACGGCGGCAACGCCCTCTACACCGACACCATTCGCCGCGAGAAGGCGATGCGCGACCGGGGCCTGCACTTCGTCGGCGCCGGCATCTCCGGCGGAGAGGAGGGCGCGCTCAACGGCCCGTCGATCATGCCCGGTGGCCCCGCCGAGTCGTACAAGTCGCTCGGTCCGCTGCTCGAGGAGATCTCCGCGCACGTCGACGGCGTCCCGTGCTGCACCCACATCGGCCCGGACGGCGCCGGGCACTTCGTCAAGATGGTGCACAACGGCATCGAGTACTCCGACATGCAGCTGATCGGCGAGGCCTACCAGTTGCTGCGCGACGGCCTGGGCAAGACCGCGCCCGAGATCGCGGACGTGTTCGCCGAATGGAACAAGGGCGACCTGGACAGCTTCCTCATCGAGATCACCGCGGAGGTGTTGCGGCAGAAGGACGCCAAGACGGGCAAGCCGCTCGTCGACGTCATCCTGGACGAGGCCGAGCAGAAGGGCACCGGCCGCTGGACGGTGAAGTCGGCTCTGGATCTCGGCGTGCCGGTGACCGGCATCGCCGAGGCGGTGTTCGCCCGCGCGCTGTCGGGTTCGGTGACGCAACGCAAGGCCACCACCGGGCTGGCCTCGGGCGAGCTGGGAGCCGAGCCGGGAGATGCGCAGCAATTCGTCGAGGATGTCCGTCAGGCCCTGTACGCGTCGAAGATCATCGCTTATGCGCAGGGCTTCAACCAAATTCAGGCCGGCAGCGCCGAATATGACTGGGACATCACGCCGGGCGACCTGGCCACCATCTGGCGCGGCGGCTGCATCATCCGGGCGAAGTTCCTCAACCGCATCAAAGACGCGTTCGACGAAGATCCCGACCTGCCGACGCTGATCGTCGCGCCCTACTTCCGCAGCGCGATCGAGGCCGCGATCGACGGCTGGCGTCGCGTCGTGGTGACCGCCACGCAGCTGGGCATCCCGATCCCCGGTTTCTCCTCCGCGCTGTCCTACTACGACGCCCTGCGCACCGAGCGGCTGCCCGCGGCGCTGACCCAGGGCTTGCGGGACTTCTTCGGCGCCCACACCTACGGCCGGATCGACGACGACCCGGACAAGCGGTTCCACACGCTCTGGAGCGGCGACCGCAGCGAAGTGCCCGCCTAGGCGGGGTACTACTGGAGGACACGAGGGGGCACGGCGACGACGATGAGATTCCTGGACGGGCATGGGCCCGGCTACGACCTGACCTACAACGACGTCTTCGTCATGCCGGGCCGGTCGGAGGTCGAGTCCCGCTTCGACGTCGACCTGTCCACCAACGACGGCTCGGGCACCACGATCCCCGTCGTGGTGGCCAACATGACCGCGGTGGCCGGGCGCAGGATGGCCGAGACGGTCGCGCGCCGTGGCGGCCTGGTCATCCTGCCGCAGGATCTCCCGATCACCGCCGTCCAACAGACGCTGGATTTCGTCAAGAGCCGTGACCTCGTGCTCGACACCCCCGTGGTCCTGGCACCCGACGATTCGGTGTCGGATGCGACCGCGCTGATCCACAAGCGTGCGCACGGGGTCGCCGTCGTCGTCTTCGAGGGCCGCCCGATGGGCCTGGTCAGCGAATCGTGCTGCCTCGGCGTCGACCGGTTCACCAGGGTGCGTGACGTCGCGATCACCGACTTCGTCACCGCCCCGGTCGGCACCGAGCCGCGCAAGATCTTCGACCTGCTCGAGCACGCCCCGATCGGGGTCGCGGTGGTGACGAACGCGGACGGCACGCTGGCCGGCGTGCTGACGCGCACCGGCGCCATCCGGACCGGCCTGTACGCCCCGGCGGTCGACGCGCGCGGGCGGCTGCGCGTCGGCGCGGCCGTCGGCATCAACGGCGATGTGGGGGCCAGGGCGCGCTCTCTGGCCGAGGCGGGCGTCGATGTGCTCGTCATCGATACCGCACACGGGCATCAGGTAAAGACGCTCGACGCGATCCGCACGGTGTCCTCGCTCGAACTGGGCGTCCCGCTGGTGGCGGGCAACGTCGTCTCCGCCGAAGGCACCCGCGACCTGCTCGGCGCCGGGGCGGACATCGTCAAGGTCGGCGTCGGGCCGGGGGCGATGTGCACCACTCGGATGATGACCGCCGTGGGTCGCCCGCAATTCTCGGCCGTGGTCGAATGTGCTTCGGCGGCAAGGCAATTGGGCGGGCACGTCTGGGCCGACGGCGGCGTCCGGCATCCGCGGGACGTGGCGCTGGCGCTGGTGGCCGGGGCGTCCAACGTGATGATCGGATCGTGGTTCGCCGGCACCTATGAATCGCCCGGGGACCTGATGCGCGACCGTGAGGACCAGCCCTACAAGGAGAGCTACGGCATGGCGTCCAAGCGGGCGGTGGTCGCCCGCAGCGCGGCCGACACCGCGTTCGAGCGCGCGCGCAAAGCGCTTTTCGAGGAAGGCATTTCGACGTCGCGGATGGGGCTTGACCCCGACCGCGGCGGCGTCGAGGACTTGCTCGACCACATCACGTCGGGCGTGCGCAGCACGTGCACGTACGTCGGCGCCGCCAACCTGACGGAGCTGCACGAGCGCGCCGTCGTCGGGGTGCAGTCGACCGCGGGCTTCGCCGAAGGCCATCCGCTGCCGTTGGGCTGGTGACCCGTTCCGCCCGGAATGGCGAGGCTATGCGTCGGTGGCCGGGCGTTGCAGCGCGTAAAGCGACATCCGCCGGTTTCTGGCGTCGTGCTCCCCGAGGAACGTGCAGCCGGCGTTCTCGCACAGCCGGCGCGCCGCGGTGTTGCGGTGATCGGGGTCGAACATGATGCGCCGGCAACGGGGCTCCATGGCGAAGGCGCTGGCCACGATGCGCGGCAACAGCATCGGGCCCAGCCCCCGGTTCACCAGTGCCGGGTCGGCGATGGCCGCGTGCAGCCCCAGGTCATGAGGCTCGGCCTCGTAGTAATACGAGATCAAATCCTTTGCGCTCCAATATAATTCGAGGTAGGCGCAATCATTTCCCCGGATACTTCCGAGTAGCGGCAGCGAATACGTTCCGTCGAGCTGTGCGCCCAGATGCCGCTCCCACCGCGGCGTCGGCCAGTCGTATTCCCAGGCCGCCGCCAGGTGCGGGCGGTTCATCCACTCCGACACCATGCCCGCGTCCCCGCGTCGAGCGACCCGCAGCGCGAACGGCGGTTCCAGGGCCGGGAGCGGCGGCGGGCCGATCCGCGCGAGCTCGTCGGCGATGTCGAAGCGCTCGCGCGGAAGTACTTGCGCTGATTGGGTTTCGGGAGGGGCTTCGGACGCCATAGTGGGCACAGCCTACCGAGTAAGGTTAGGCAACCCATAGTCGGGTGGGCGAGTTGTGGAGGGGTGCCGGCGAAAACGGTGGTCGATCGTACGCGGGGCGGATCCGGCTACCATGAGTCAGCAAAGACGGAGGCGACCGCGTCCGCACCGGCTACAGGCAGCGAAGGGATCGACGTGCCGCAGGCACCCGTGCAGGCCATGGGATTTCGGCTGCGGCAGCCGTCGGGCGACCCACCCGATGCGGAGCCTTCCCCGGCGAGTCCCACCGGGCAATCGGCCAACGGGCGGCGTGATCCATGAACGTCACCGTCGCCGTGATCAGCGTCTTGGCCATCGCGGTGCTCATCTTCGGCAACGCGATCTTCGTCGCCGCCGAGTTCTCGCTCACCACGCTGGACCGCAGCGCCGTGGAGGCCAACGCCCGCGGCGGCGGACGCCGCGACCGGGCGATCCGGCGCGCGCACCACAAACTGTCGTTCCAGCTATCCGGCGCGCAACTGGGCATCTCCGCCACCACGTTGGCGGCCGGCTATCTGACCGATCCCATGCTGGCCGACCTGCCGCACCCGTGGTTTGACGCGATCGGGATATCCGACCGGGTCGCCGACGCGATCATGGCGTTCCTGGCGCTGGTCATCGTCACATCGGTATCGATGGTGTTCGGTGAGCTGGTGCCGAAATACCTGGCCGTCGCCCGGCCGCTGTCCACCGCGCGGGCCGTGGTGGGTGTCCAGCTGCTGTTCTCGCTGTTGTTCACCCCGGCGATCCGGCTCACCAACGGCGCGGCGAACTGGATCGTGCGCCAGCTGGGCATCGAGCCGGCCGAGGAGCTGCGGTCGGCGCGGTCGCCGCAGGAGCTGCTGTCGCTGGTGCGTTCGTCGGCGCGCAGCGGCTCCCTGGATGCGGCCACCGCGGCGCTGGTGCGGCGGTCCCTGCAATTCGGCGCCCGGACCGCCGAGGAACTGATGACGCCCAGGTCGAAGATCGTGGCGCTGCAGACCGACGACACGGTCGCCGACCTGGTGGCCGCGGCGGCGGAGTCGGGATTCTCGCGCTTCCCGATCGTCGACGGCGACCTCGATGAAACCGTCGGCATCGTCCACGTCAAACAGGTGCTGGCCCTCCCCGCGGCCGAGCGAGCGGACACGCCCCTGATCACGGTGGCACAGCCCGTGCCCGTGGTGCCGTCGACGCTGGACGGCGACGCCGTCATGAGCGAGATCCGCGCCAACAGCCTGCAGACCGCGATGGTCGTCGACGAATACGGCGGCACCGCTGGCATGGTCACGGTCGAGGACCTGATCGAAGAGATCGTCGGCGACGTCCGCGACGAACACGACGACGCCACCCCGGACGTGGTGGCGGCCGGAACAGGTTGGCGCGTCTCGGGTCTGCTGCGCATCGACGAGGTGGCCGCCGCGACCGGCTTCCGCGCGCCCGAGGGACCCTACGAGACCATCGGCGGGCTGGCGCTGCGTGAATTCGGCCACATCCCGGTGGCCGGCGAAACGGTCCAATTGCCGGCGCTGGACGCCGACGGGTTGTTGGACACGTCGCTGCGCTGGCAGGCGACCGTCATCCGGATGGAGGGGCGCCGGATCGACCTGCTCGAGTTGATCGAGCTGCACGGCGACAGCCCGGCGGCCGGAGGTCCCCGATGAGCAACACCTGGGGCGTGTTCCTGGCGATCCTGCTGATCGGCGTCAACGCCTTCTTCGTCGGGGCGGAATTCTCGTTGATCTCGGCCCGGCGCGACCGCCTCGAAGCGCTGGCCGAACAGGGCAAGGCCCGGGCGGTCACGGTGATGCGGGCCGGAGAGCAGTTGCCGGCCATGCTGGCCGGGGCGCAGCTCGGGGTCACGGCCGCCTCGCTGCTGCTCGGGCGGATCGGCGAGTCGGCGGTCGCCGACCTGCTGCGCACGGCGCTGGGCCTGACCGGCATTCACCCCACGCTGCTGCACACGCTGTCGTTCGCGATCGCGCTGGCGATCGTGGTGACGCTGCATGTGCTGCTGGGCGAGATGGTGCCGAAGAACATCGCGCTGGCCGGTCCCGAGCGCACCGCGATGCTGCTGGTGCCCGCGTACCTGGCCTATGTGCGAGCCGCACGGCCGTTCATCGTGTTCTACAACAAGTGCGCCAACGTCGTGGTGCGCGCGCTGGGCGTGGAACCCAAGGAAGAGCTCGAATTCACCGTCTCCCCGGTCGAATTGAGCGAGATGATCGCCGAATCGCGCTCCGAAGGGCTGCTGGACCGCGAGGAGCACACCAGGCTGACCCGGGCCCTGCAAATCGGCACCCGCGTGGTCGGCGACGTGGCCGTCCCGCTCGCCGATGTCCACGCGGTGCGGGTGGCCGCGGCGGGCACCGGCCCGACGGTGGGCGCCGTCGAAGAGGCCCTGGCCCAGACCGGTTACTCGCGGTTTCCGGTCGCCAACGTCAACGGCGATTTCATCGGCTACCTGCACATCAAGGACATGCTCACCCTCGGCGACGATCCACGGACGGTGATCGACCTGGCGATGGTGCGGCCCCTGCCGCGGCTGCCCAAGTCGCTGCCGCTGGCCGACGCGTTGTCGCGGATGCGCCGCAGCAACAGCCATCTCGCGCTGGTGACCGGGGCTGGCGGTGAGGTGGTCGCGATGGTGGCCATGGAAGACCTGGTTGAGGACCTCGTCGGCACGATGCGCGACGCATAGGGGTAATGGTCGCGAAGTACGGCTGTAGCGAGCCCGTATGATTTTCAACGGCTACCAGTCAAGAAAGTGCTGGAGGGCGCAGGATGCCAGGCGCACTGATGCGTTGCTGGAATTCAATCCCCGGGCTCGCCGCAGCGGCATGGTTAGAGCTGTCAGCGCGGCCTGACCTGGTGTGGCAGGTTTGGGCGGATACGCTCACCAGGCTGCTGCTCGGTACGCTGAAGACATTGCCACTCCGAGCCGATGGCGGCTTGGTGAGGCTTCATTATGGAGGAGAAACATGACTGATCGCGTGTCGGCGGGGAACCTGCGCGTCGCCCGAGTGCTCTACGACTTCGTGAACAACGAGGCCCTGCCCGGCACCGACATCGACCCGGACAGCTTCTGGGCCGGCGTCGACAAAGTCGTCACCGACCTCACCCCGAAGAACCGGGATCTGTTGAACCGCCGCGACGAGCTGCAGGCCCAGATCGACAAGTGGCACCGCCAGCGCGTGATCGAGCCGTTCGACGTCGAGGCGTACCGCCAGTTCATCACCGAAATCGGTTACCTGCTGCCCGAACCCGAGGATTTCACGATCACGACCTCGGGCGTCGATGACGAGATCACCACGACCGCGGGCCCGCAGCTGGTGGTGCCGGTGCTCAACGCCCGGTTCGCGCTGAACGCCGCGAACGCGCGCTGGGGCTCGCTGTACGACGCCCTGTACGGCACCGACGTCATCCCGGAGAGCGACGGTGCCGAAAAGGGCACCAGCTACAACAAGATTCGCGGCGACAAGGTCATCGCGTATGCGCGCAACTTCCTCGACCAGGCGGTGCCGCTGGAATCCGGGTCCTGGGCCGACGCGACGGGCCTGTCCGTAGAGGACGGCCAGCTGAAGGTCGCGACCGCCGACGGTTCCGTCGGCCTGGCCAGCCCCGAGAAGTTCGCCGGCTACACCGGCGAGCTCGGCTCCCCCGACTGGTCGGTGCTCCTGGTGAACCACGGCCTGCACATCGAGATCCTCGTCGACCCCGAATCGCCGGTCGGCAAGACCGACCGCGCCGGCATCAAGGACGTGGTCCTGGAATCGGCCGTCACCACGATCATGGACTTCGAGGACTCGGTGGCCGCCGTCGACGCCGACGACAAGGTGCTCGGTTACCGCAACTGGCTCGGGCTGAACAAGGGCGACCTGTCCGAAGACGTCGACAAGGGCGGCAAGACCTTCACCCGCGTGCTGAACCAGGACCGCACCTACACCACGCCCGACGGCCAGGGCGAGCTGACGCTGCCGGGCCGCAGCCTGTTGTTCGTCCGCAACGTCGGCCACCTGATGACCAATGACGCCATCGTGGACGCCGAGGGTAACGAGGTGTTCGAGGGCATCATGGACGCGCTGTTCACCGGCCTGACGGCGATCCACGGGCTGAAGACCGGGGACGCCAACGGCCCGCTGACCAACAGCCGCACCGGGTCGATCTACATCGTCAAGCCCAAGATGCACGGCCCCGACGAGGTCGCGTTCACCTGCGAGCTGTTCAGCCGCGTCGAGGACGTCCTGGGGCTGCCGCAGGCCACGCTCAAGGTCGGCATCATGGACGAGGAACGGCGCACCACCGTCAACCTCAAGGCGTGCATCAAGGCCGCCGCCGACCGGGTGGTGTTCATCAACACCGGCTTCCTGGACCGCACGGGCGACGAGATCCACACGTCGATGGAAGCCGGGCCGATGATCCGCAAGGGCGCGATGAAGAACACCACGTGGATCAAGGCCTACGAGGACGCCAACGTCGACATCGGTCTGGCCGCCGGCTTCAAGGGCAAGGCGCAGATCGGCAAGGGCATGTGGGCCATGACCGAGTTGATGGCCGACATGGTCGAGCAGAAGATCGGCCAGCCCAAGGCGGGCGCGACCACCGCGTGGGTGCCCTCCCCTACGGCGGCCACCCTGCACGCGATGCACTACCACTACGTCGACGTGGGCGCCGTTCAGGAGGAGCTGGCGGGCCAGAAGCGCACCAACATCGACGAGTTGTTGACCATCCCGCTGGCCAAGGAACTGGCCTGGGCCCCCGAGGAGATCCGCGAGGAGGTCGACAACAACTGCCAGTCCATCCTCGGCTATGTGGTGCGCTGGGTCGCCCAGGGCGTCGGCTGCTCGAAGGTGCCCGACATTCACGACGTGGCGCTCATGGAAGACCGTGCGACGCTGCGGATCTCCAGCCAGCTGCTGGCCAACTGGCTGCGCCACGGGGTGATCACCGAGGAGGACGTGCGGGCCAGCCTGGAACGGATGGCGCCGCTGGTGGACGCGCAGAACGCCAAGGACGCGGCGTACCTGCCGATGGCGCCCAACTTCGATGACAGCATCGCGTTCCTGGCCGCCCAGGATCTGATCCTGACCGGGACGCAGCAGCCCAACGGCTACACCGAGCCGATCCTGCATCGCCGCCGGCGCGAAGTTAAGGCCCGCGCGGCGCAATCAAATTGAGCTCGTGCCTTAATCGGGCTGGCGAAGCATCGGTGCCGCTGACGACTAAGATCAGCGGCGGGTTCACAACAAGTCGGATGGATCGACGGAAAGGCGACGGGCACCACTATGGGTAGGCACAGTTTGCCCGACCCTGAGGACTCCGTCGACGAGCCATACGAAGGCGGCGACACCGACGACCGGCACGGGGATGCCGTCACCGAGGACTACGCCGACGAGGGCGACTACCCGGTCGACGAGGACTTCGACGCCGAGGAAGACCGCTACGCCGCCGACGACGCGTTCGAGGCCGGGACCGCCGACGACTACCCGGAGTTCCCGCCGCGCCAACCGGGGCCGCGGAGCGCGGAGCCGCCGGCCTCGTCGCCGTCGCTGTTCGGCCGCGGCCACCGCGGCCTCGGCGATTGGCGGGGCGGACATCGGAGCGAGGGCGGCCACCGCGGAGTCAGCATCGGCGTCATCGTGGCCCTCGTCGCCGTCGTCGTGGTAGTGGGCAGCGTCATCCTGTGGAGCTTCTTCGGTGATGCGTTGTCCAACCGCTCGCACCAGGCCGCCGGCCGCTGCGTGGGCGGCAAGGAAACGGTCGCCGTCGTCGCCGACCCGTCGATCGCCGACTCGGTGCAGCAGTTCGCGGAGAGCTACAACTCCTCGGCCGGCCCCATCGGCGACCACTGCGTGGAGGTCAGCGTCAAGCCGGCCGGCTCGGACGCGGTGCTGAACGGGTTCATCGGCAAATGGCCCGCCGAGCTGGGCGGCCAGCCGGCATTGTGGATCCCCGGCAGCTCGATCTCCGCCGCGCGGCTGGCCGGCGCCACCGCGCAGAAGACGATCACCGACAGCCGGTCGCTGGTGACGTCACCCGTGGTGCTCGCCGTCCGGCCGGAACTCCAGCGGGCGCTCGGCAACCAGAACTGGGGGGCGCTGCCCGGGCTGCAGACCAACCCGAACGGCTTGGCCGGCGTGAACCTGCCGGCGTGGGGGTCGCTGCGGCTTGCCCTGCCGATGAACGGCAACGGCGACGCGGCGTTCTTGGCCGGGGAAGCGGTGGCGGCCGCGTCGACACCTCCCGGCGCGCCGGCGACCCAGGGCACCGGAGCGGTGCGCACCTTGCTGAGCGCGCAACCCAAACTGGCAAACAACTCGCTGACCGAGGCGATGGACGCGCTGCTCGGACCCCCTGATGCGGCAACCGCCCCGGTGCATGCGGTGATCACCACCGAGCAGCAGCTGTTCCAGCGCGGCCAGTCCTTACCCGACGCCAAGGGCGCGTTGGCCTCCTGGCTACCGCAGGGGCCGGCGCCGGTCGCCGACTACCCCACGGTGCTGCTCAGCGGCTCGTGGCTGACGAAGGACCAGACCTCGGCGGCCAGCGAGTTCGCCCGCTTCATGCACAAGCCCGACCAACTCGCCAAGCTGGCCAAGGCCGGCTTCCGGGTCAACGGAGTGAAGCCGCCGAGCAGCCCGGTCACCACGTTCCCAGCGCTGCCGGCGACGGTGTCGGTGGGTGACGACGCGATGCGCGCGACGTTGGCCGAGGCGATGGCCAGCCCGTCGAGCGGGCTCGCCGCGACCATCATGCTCGACCAGTCGATGCCCGGGCAGGAGGGCGGCAAGTCCCGCCTGGCGAACGTGATCGCCGCCCTGCAGGACAAGATCAAAGCGCTGCCACCCACCTCCGTGGTCGGGCTGTGGACGTTCGATGGCCACGAGGGACGTTCCGAGGTGCCCGGTGGGCCGCTGGGCGACCCCGTGAACGGCCAGCCGCGTTCGGCGGCGCTGACCGCGGCGTTGGACAAGCAGTACTCGTCGCCCGGCGGTGCCGTGTCGTTCACCACGCTGCGCATGATCTACCAAGAGCTGCAGACCAATTACCACCCCGGCCAGACCAACTCGATATTGGTCATCACGGCGGGTCCCCACACCGACCAGAGCCTGGACGGCCCCGGGTTGCAGGATTTCATCCGCAAGAGCGCGGACCCGGCCAAGCCCATCGCGGTGAACGTCATCGACTTCGGCGGCGACCCGGACCGCGCGACGTGGGAAGCGGTCGCCCAGCTCAGCGGTGGTGGCTACCAGAACCTCGCCACGTCGGCGTCCCCGGACCTCGCCGCGGCCCTCAACGCGTTCTTGAGCTGACGCCCGGTTACGGCGGAATCCGAACGTCGCGGCGGGGTCTTCACGCTCGGGACGGCAACTTGCCGCTAGGCTCGATCAAGGTTGATGCCACGGGCAACGCCACGGGGAGCGGTGCGAAGGTTCCGAGTCGAGCGCCTTCCTCCTCCATTCCGGAGGGCTGGTGACACGGCCCGTCCGGGAGTGAGGACGGCCGGGGTGGGCGCTGGGAAAGGATGATCCACGCAGCATGACGAATCTGATTACTGGACAGGCACTTCCGAACGTTGTCGTCACCGGTGTGGCCATGACCACCGCGCTGGCCACCGACGCGGAGACGACCTGGAAGTTGCTACTGGACTGCCAGAGTGGGATTCGGGAGCTCGATGACCCGTTCGTGGAGGAATTCGACCTACCGGTTCGCATCGGCGGGCACCTATTGGAGGAATTCGACAGCGAGCTGAACCCGGCGGAGCTGCGCCGGACGGGCTACCTGGCGCGGCTGTCCGCCATCGTCAACCGGCGGGCGTGGGACCACGCCGGCTCACCCGAGGTCGACCCCAACCGCCTGCTGGTGTCCATCGGGACCGGATTCGGCTCCGGCGAGGAGCTGGTCTTCACCCGGGACACCCTGCGCGCCCGCGGCGTGAAAGCGGTCTCGCCGCTGGCCGTCAGCAAGTACATGCCCGACGCCGCCGCCCAGGCGGTGGGCCTGGAACGGCACGCCAGGGCCGGCGTGATGACACCGGTGTCGGCGTGCGCGTCGGGTTCGGAAGCCATCGCCCGCGCGTGGCAGGCGATGGTGTTCGGCGAGGCCGACGTCGCGATCTGCGGTGGCGTCGAGACCCGCATCGAGGCAGTGCCCATCGCCGCCTTCGCGAACATGCGAATCGTGATGTCGACCAACAACGAGAATCCGGCCGGCGCGTGCCGCCCGTTCGACAAGGACCGCGACGGTTTCGTCTTCGGCGAGGCCGGAGCGCTGATGGTGCTCGAGACCGAGGAGCACGCCAAGGCGCGCGGGGCTCGGATCCTGGCCCGGCTGATGGGGGCCGCCGTGACGTCCGACGGCTTCCACATGGTGGCGCCGGACCCGACGGGGAGTCGCGCAGGCCAGGCGATGACGCGGGCCATCCAACTCGCCGGTCTCACGCCCGAGGACATCGACCACGTCAACGCCCATGCCACCGGAACACAGATCGGCGACCTGGCCGAGGGCAAGGCCATCAACAACGCGCTGGGCAGCAACAAGCCGGCGGTGTACGCGCCCAAATCCGCCCTGGGCCACTCGGTCGGGGCGGTCGGTGCGGTTGAGTCGATCCTGACCGTGCTGGCGTTGCGCGATCAGATCATTCCACCGACGTTGAACCTGGAAAACCTGGACCCGCAGATCGATCTGGACGTGGTGTCGGGTAATCCGCGGCGGGGCAACTACCGGTACGCCATCAACAACTCGTTCGGGTTCGGCGGGCACAACGTCGCCCTGACCTTCGGCCGGTACTAGCGGCGAACCGCGCCCCAGCGGTTCGGCGCTGTCACACTCCGGGCCTAGCATCGTGAGCGCTACCGAAGGAGCGCCATGAGCATCGATTTCACCCCCGATCCCCGGCTCTACCCGTTCCAGTCGCGCTGGTTCGACAGCTCGCAGGGGCGGATGCACTACATCGACGAGGGGGCAGGGCCCCCGATCCTGCTGTGCCACGGCAACCCGACCTGGAGCTTCCTCTATCGCAACATCGTCATCGCGCTGCGCGACAGGTTCCGTTGCATCGCACCGGATTACCTCGGGTTCGGGTTGTCGGACCGGCCCGCGCGGTTCGGATACACCATCGAGGAACACGCCCGGGTGGTCGGCGAGTTCGTCGACCACCTCGGCCTCGACAACTTTCTGACGATGGGCCAGGACTGGGGTGGGCCCATCAGCATGGCGGTCGCGGTGGAGCGCGCCGAGCGGGTGCGCGGCGTCATCCTGGGCAACACCTGGTTCTGGCCGACGGACGAATTCACGACGAAGATGTTCAGCCGGGTGATGTCAAGTCCGCCAATGCAATACGCGATCCTGCACCGCAATTTCTTCGTCGAACGTCTCGTCCCCGCCGGGACAGAGCACCGCCCGAGCGATGCGGTGATGCAGCACTACCGGGCGGTGCAGCCCAGCCCCGACGCCCGCAAGGGCGTCGCCGAGATGCCCAGGCAGATCCTGGCCGCGGCCCCGCTGCTGGCACGGCTGGCCCGGGAAGTGCCGGCCAAGCTGGGCGCCAAACCCGCGCTGTTCGTTTGGGGCATGAAGGACTTCGCGTTCCGGCCCGGCCCCGGCCTCCCGCGCATGCGCGCCGCCTTTCCCGACCACGTCGTCGTCGAACTGCCCAATGCCAAGCACTTCATCCAGGAGGATGCACCGGATCAGATCGCGGCGGCGATCATCGAGCGCTTCGGCTGAACCGCGCCTCCCGCGACTTAAGCGAACGCCTCCACCGGCGGGCACGAGCAGACCAGGTGGCGGTCGCCGTAGGCGCCGTCGATGCGCCGCACCGGCGGCCACACCTTGGGCCGGAAGTTCTTCCCGAGCGGATAGGCGGCCTCTTCCCGGGTGTACGGGTGCTGCCAGTCGGCGACCAGCAGGCATTCGGCGGTGTGCGGCGCGCCCCGCAGCGGATTGTCGTCGACGGGCCACTCCCCCGCGCCCACCCGGTCGATCTCCCCGCGGATGGCGATCATGGCTTCACAGAAGGCGTCGACCTCGGTCAGGCTCTCGCTCTCCGTGGGCTCCACCATCAGCGTGCCGGCCACCGGGAAGCTCATGGTTGGTGCGTGAAAGCCGTAGTCGGCCAAGCGTTTTGCGACATCGTCGACGGTGACTCCGGTCGACTTGGTGATCGGGCGCAGATCCAGGATGCACTCGTGGGCGACCATGCCGTTCGCGCCGGTGTAGAGCACCGGGAAGTACTCGTCGAGCCGCCGGGCGATGTAGTTGGCCGACGCGATCGCGGTCAGCGACGCCGCCCGCAGGCCGTCTGCGCCCATCATCCTGATGTAGGCCCAGCTGATCGGCAGGATCGAGGCGGACCCGTAGGGCGCCGACGACACCGGATGACCTTCGGGCAACTCGGGGGCGTGTGGGTGCCCGGGCAGGAACGGGGCCAGGTGCGAACGCACCGCCACGGGTCCCACCCCCGGTCCCCCGCCCCCGTGCGGGATGCAGAAGGTCTTGTGCAGGTTCAGGTGGCTGACGTCGCCGCCGAACTTCCCCGGCCGGGCCAGGCCGACGAGCGCGTTGAGGTTGGCGCCGTCGACGTACACCTGGCCGCCGGCGTCATGCACGGCCGCGCAGATCTCGGCGATGTCGTGTTCGTAGACGCCGTGGGTGGACGGATAGGTGATCATCAGCGTCGACAACGCATCGCCGTGCTCGGTGACCTTGGCGCGCAGGTCGTCAAGGTCGACGTCCCCGTTGTCGTGGCAGGCCACCACCACCACCCGCATACCGGCCAACGCCGCCGACGCCGCGTTGGTGCCGTGTGCGCTGGACGGGATCAGGCAGATGTTGCGGTGCGGTTCGCCCCGGCTGGCGTGGTAGTCGTGGATGGCCAGCAGCCCGGCGTACTCGCCCTGCGAGCCGGCGTTGGGCTGCAGCGAGACGGCGTCGTACCCGGTGATCTGTACCAGCCAGCTCTCCAGGTCAGCGATGAGCCGGCGTAGGCCGGGGGTGTCCGACGCGGGGGCGAACGGATGCTGACGCGCGAATTCCGGCCAGGTGATCGGTTCCATCTCGGCGGCGGCGTTGAGCTTCATCGTGCACGAGCCGAGCGGAATCATGCTGCGGTCCAAAGCGATATCTTTGTCCGCCAGGGCGCGCAGGTAGCGCATCATCGCCGTTTCGGTGCGGTACTGCGTGAACGCGGGATGGGTGAGGAACTCCGAGGTGCGGGTCGCGATATCGACGGCTACGGGTTCGGCAGCCGGCACGCCGAACGCGTCCAGCACCGCCGCCACGTGCGCGTCCATGGTGGCCTCGTCGCAGGCGACCGACACGTGGTCGGCATCGACGCGCCACACGTTGACGCCGTTCGCCTTGGCCGCGGCCACCACCTCGTCGGCGCGTCCCGGAACCCGTGCCAGCACGGTGTCGAAGAACGCGTCGTGCACCAGCGCTGTGTTGGCCGCCGAGCCCAGGGCGGCGGCAATGGCCTCGGCGTGCGCGTGCACGCGGCGGGCGATCTGAACCAGCCCGTCGGCCCCGTGGTAGCTGGCGTACATCGCGGCCATCACCGCCAGCAGCACCTGCGCCGTGCAGATGTTGCTGGTCGCCTTGTCCCGGCGGATGTGCTGCTCGCGCGTCTGCAGCGCCAGCCGGTAGGCCGGGGAGCCGTCGGCGTCCAACGACACGCCGACCAGCCGGCCCGGCAGCTGGCGGGCGTGCTTGGAGTGCACCGACAGATATCCGGCGTGCGGACCGCCGAATCCCATTGGCACACCGAATCGTTGGGTGGTTCCGAACGCGACGTCGGCACCGATGTCCCCGGGTGGGGTGATCAGTGTGCACGCCAGCAGGTCGGCACCGACGGCGACCAGCGCGCCACGTTCATGGGTCTGCTCCACCAGGGCCGCCCAGTCGGTGACCCGGCCGCTGGCGCCGGGCAGCTGGGTGATGACCCCGAAGAAGTCGCCATCGGGCAGACCCTCGCGCAGGTCGGCGGTGACGATCTCGATGCCCAACGGCTGGGCCCGCGTCGCCAATACTGCAGTGGTCTGGGCGAAGACGTCGGCGTCGACGGCGAGGCGGTTCGACGTGCCGCGGGTCGCGCGGTGCATGAGCGTCATGGCCTCGGCCGCCGCGGTGCCCTCATCGAGCATCGAGGCGTTGGCGACTTCCAGCCCGGTCAGGTCGGCAACCATCGTCTGGAAATTCAGCAGCGCCTCCAGTCGGCCCTGGCTGATCTCGGGCTGGTACGGCGTGTAGGCGGTGTACCAGGCCGGGTTCTCCAGCACGTTGCGCAGCAGCACCGGCGGGGTAAGCGTGTCGTAATAGCCCTGCCCGATCATCGAGACGGCCACGGTGTTGGCCTCGGCGAGCGCCCGCAGCTCCGCCAGCGCCTCGGCCTCGGTGACGGCCGGGGGCAATTCGTCCAGGCCGGGTGCCGCGCCGCCGGCGGTGGGCTTGTCGAGGATCCCCGCCGGAACGGCCTTGGCGGCCAGTTCGTCGAGTGAGTCGACCCCGATGACGGCCAGCATGGCCGCGACGGCCTGGGCGTCCGGGCCGATGTGGCGGGCGGCGAAGGTTGCTTGCTCGGGCACTGGCGTAACTCCTGGTGGCAGCGACAAGGGAGAGGACTAGCGGTCCTCTCCCTCTGTCTTCACCCGTGCGCCGGGCGCCTGAGAGATTCGGCGCCCGCTGATGTCTGAGCGCCTTTCCCCATCGGCGGGTGTCGACCGCTAGGGGTCGGCACCGCTTTCCAGAGGCATCGTTAACTCCGGCGGTCCGGGTGCCTGAGAGGTTAGCGGAGAGGTGTTGCTCCTTCGGCGTCCGTGGCTGGCCGTCACGGAACTCTCCCGCACGAGTGCGATGCGGATCCCAGTTTACCCGGTCGGGCTGGCGCGCCTAACCGATCTTGCGGTCGCGGGTCTTGCGCCGGGACGCCAGCTCGTCTTCCGGGGCGGCGATCGACTCGCCCCCATCGGCCCGCTCGCCGGGGAAGTCGGCGATCACTCCGGTCAGCTCGCGCATCGCGCCGGACACGGCGATCCCGAATACGCCCTGCCCGCCCTGCAGCAGGTCGACGACCTCTTCGGCCGAGGTGCATTCGTAGACCGTGGTGCCGTCGGAGAACAACGTGATGTTGGCCAGGTCCTGCACGCCGCGCTGGCGCAGATGATCGACGGCGACCCGGATGTTGTGCAGTGAGATCCCGGTGTCGAGCAGCCGCTTGACGATCTTGAGAACCAGGATGTCCTTGAACGAGTAGAGCCGCTGGCTGCCGGAGCCCGCCGCGCTGCGGATCGACGGCACCACCAGCGACGTGCGCGCCCAGTAGTCCAGCTGGCGGTAAGTGATTCCCGCGATCTGGCAGGCGCTGGGGCCGCGGTACCCGACCAGCTCGTCCGGCACGGAGTCGTCGGGGAACAGTCCGGGCTGCACGGGCGCTTCCGGTGCGGCGGTCGGGTGGTCAGCTAGGTCCAGCTGTTCTTGGCGTGGCTGCTCGCTCACGGTGCTTCCTCTCGCCGATCGCGCTTTCGTTTCCAGCTGCGTCACTGGCTGCATCGCAGCCACGTTTGCTCAGACCCGAGTGCTAGAGAGCTTACGCTGTTCGGTAGCTACCGCGCCCTTAAGTCGTGATCAAAGTATGGCTGCCGGCGGGCTAAGTGAGGGCGCTATCCGCCAGGCGTGTCGACATCCCGGCGCTAGTTGAGATCCGCCCGTGATGTCGGTGTACAGGGTAGTACCCGCCGGGCGGGCCGTTCGAACGGCCTCTAGAGGCGTCTACGTGGCCTTGAAATCGTCCGGGGACACGCTGTCGAGAAACTCCTTGAACTTCTCCACCTCGTCCTCGCGCACGGCGGTGCCACCCTCTTCGTCGGTCTCGTCGGGGATGAGCAGGCCGGCCTGGGCCAGCACGGCCTCCTCGACATAGATCGGAACCCCGACGCGCAGCGCGATCGCCACCGAATCCGACGGCCGGGCCGACACGGTGATGTTGCGGTCGAAGACCAGATCGGCGTAGAAGGTGCCCTCTTGCAGATCGACGATCCGCACCTCTTTCAGCGAATGACCAAGCGCGGCAATGACATCCCTGATCAGATCGTGTGTCAGGGGGCGGGGCGGCTCGACGCCTTGCTGCTCGAGTGCGATGGCGGCAGCCTCCGACTGACCGATCCAGATCGGCAGGTACCGGTCGCCGTCGGTCTCGCGCAGTAACAGGACCGGCTGGTTCTGCGGCTGCTCAACGCGAATGCCGACAACACGAACTTCACCCATTTGTGTCTGCCCTCCGCATATGCTGCCGTGTCGGTTCTTGGCGCAACGACGACGCCGGATTGTCGCTATGCCGCTGAAAACCAAGCTATCGACGAAGTCTAGTCCTCAGCGATGCAGAACGTCGCGAACGGCGGATTTGATCAACGACGTGTGCAACGTGATGGCGAGGGCCGCCACCTCACGCGCCAGGTCGTCGGCGCGGTCACGAGCGCCGGCCTTGTCGGCTTTGACTAGCGGCCCGGCGATTTGGGCGATCAGGTCGGATTGCCGGTCGGCCGCCGAGCGGAAAGCACGCAGATGCCGCGGCTCCACACCGTATTCCGACAACGCCCGCGCGCATTGCAGGATGACCACGGCATGTTCGTCGAAGAAGCCGCCCGGGCCGGTGGTGATTACGCCGGCCTTGAGCAGCGCCGTCAACAGGTCGTCGGCCACCCCGGAGCGCTGTAACAGATCTTCACGACTCAGCCGGATGCTCGACGGCGCCACCGCGGCCGCGTCGGGCCCGGCCCCGGAGCCCGGCTCGGCAGCGACCTCCCCGACGCCTGCCACCGACACCAGACGTGGCCCGGCGTAGGACGAGCCGAAGGGCGGCAGTTCGCCATCGGGTTGGGCGTCCAACTGCGACCGGATGACCTTGAGCGGTAGGTAGTGATCGCGCTGCGCGGTCAGGATGAACCTCAACCGGGCGCAGTCGTATGCGGTAAATCTCCGATAGCCCGACGCGGCGCGCTGCGGCGTCACCAGTCCTTCGGCCTCCAGGAAGCGAATCTTGGAGATCGTGACATCGGGAAAGTCCGGCCTCAACAGTTCCAGGACCGCCCCAATCGACATCCCGGCCAGTGCCGGGCTATCGGGTGCGCTCACTAGCCTCCGGATCCTCCGTCCTCACCCTGCTTGGGCCCGGTCAAAAACACCAAGCGGAACTTGCCGATCTGCACCTCGTCGCCGTTGGCGAGCACCGCCGAGTCGACGGGCTCCCGGTTGACGTACGTGCCATTCAGGCTACCGACATCGACGACGTTGAATTCGTTGTTTTCCAACCTGAATTCGGCGTGGCGGCGACTCACGGTGACGTCGTCGAGAAAGATGTCGCTGTCGGGATGCCGACCGGCGGAGGTGATGGGCTGGTCGAGCAAGAAGCGCGATCCCGCGTTAGGCCCCCGTTTGACGACCAGCAGCGCGGAGCCTGCCGGGAGGCCTTCCACCCCGGAGACCGCGCTCTCGGTGCCCGCCTGCGCGGGAGCGTCCAGTTCGTTGAGGAAGTCGGCACGAAAGACGGAAGTCGTCTCCACCGTGACTTCGTCAGAGGTCTGGTCGTTGTCCATATCCGTCACGCGCTGCTCCTCACTGGCCGCTGTGGCGTTGTCTGACCGGGCCGCTCGGCCGGCTGCTCGCTGGGTCTTTTCGCCCGGTACTGCCGATTACTAAGGCTCGTGCGTTCAAGTGTCGATGTGTCGACGGTACCGCGCATAGGTCTGCAATGTGCCCCCCACCCGACGATCGAAAGACCGATTGCCCGCCTTTCCCCCGCCGGCCGCCGCACCGCTCGCGTCGCCGCGGGGCTGGCAGGCACATTAGCAATCGTCATTCGGTCAACGTTCCGCGGTAGGCCTCGGCGTCGAGCAGCGACGAAATGGCCGACTCCAACGCGGCGACATCCGACACCTGCACGTCGAGCAGCCACCCGCCCGCGTAGGGCTCGGAGTTGACCAGCTGCGGGCTGCCTTCCAGCTCGGCATTGACCGCGGACACCGTGCCCGACACCGGGGCGTACAGATCCGAGACCGATTTCGTCGACTCGACCTCGCCGAACGATTCACCCGCGGTCAGTTCGGTGCCCACCTCGGGCAGCTGAACAAAGACGACATCGCCCAGGGCTGACTGGGCAAAGTCGGTGATGCCGACCCGCACGGTGTCCTCACCGCTTCGGCGAACCCACTCGTGTTCGGCGGTGTAGTGCAGGTCGGGCGGGATATCGCTCACAAGTCGTCCTGTTCTGTTGGGAGAATGCTCACTTGACGGGCTGAGCGTATTGGTGTGGTTTTGGTTGTCGCAAGGTGGTCACGTCCACTCGGTCGGCCTGCCGGACGGACATCCGCGCACCGACGCGCTTGATGCTGTCCTCGGCGCCGCCCGGAATGTTCATCGCGGCGGCCAGGGTGGGCGGATCGCCAATCGCCAGAATCGAATACGGGGGCGACAGCGTCTTGGTGTCGACCGTCAGCGAGCCGGGCATACCCACTACCCAGGTATCCACACCGACGCGGACGGACTGGTGCGCGTCGTTGATTTCGATCGCCTCGGCCCCGGCCGCACGCAGCTCGTTGATCACGTCGAGGATCACCTCCGGCGAAACCCCCGGCCCGGGATCGTCGATCGTGACGGTGACACCCGGCCCGGTGGCGCCGACGGCGCCGGCCAGGATGGACAGCGCGGCCAGCTTCGCCTGCGCGGCCTGGATGGCGGCCTGGTCGTTATTGCCGGACGCCTGCAGCGAATTCAGGGTGTTCTGCAGTTCGTTCACTTCGGCGTTGAGGGTGGCGTCGCGCTGCCGCAACGAATCCAGCAACACCAACAAATCCGCGGGCCGCGCGGTTTCCAGCGAATCGCCCGACTCGTTTTGGCGGACCTGCGTGACGATGGCGATGCCCAGCAGCAGACACAACAGGGCCGCCAACATCCCGAAAGCCAGCCGGGAGCGACCGCCGCGGGCCAGTCCGGACAGTCCTGTTCGGCGCACCGGCCCGATCTCCGGGCGAGGGCGTTTCGCCGGAAGCTCGTGGCGGCCGTGCTGCGTAGGGCTTGCGGCGTCACCACTTTCGGCGGCGCGGTCCCCCGGGTCGTGGCTCACGCCGGCCTCCTCCCGGTCATAGCGCCGCTCCTCCACATCGCTGGCTCCGCATCGTCGTCGGCGCGGTCATGCCCCGAACAGCCGGCGCCGCAGGGCGGCGGCGTTGCCGAAGATTCGGATTCCCAACACCACGATGATCGCCGTCGACAACTGCGTGCCCACGCCCAGCTGGTCGCCGACGTACACGATCAGTGCGGCCACGAAAACGTTGAACACGAAGGAGACAACGAAGACCTTCGGATCGAAGATGCGTTCCAGGTAGGCGCGCAACCCGCCGAACACCGCGTCCAGCGCCGCGACCACCGCGATGGGCAGGTAGGGCTGGACGACCTCGGGCACGGCGGGGTGAAAGACCAGCCCGAGCACGATGCCGGTCGCCAGCGCCGCGATGCCGATCATGCTCGATTCTCCGTCCGCGACTCACCCGGCCGGAGAGGTCTGTCGAGGGCTTTTCTCACTGTGGCCCAATCTGTTTGGCGAACTTGATATCCCGGATCGATCCCGCGGGCAGCGTCAGCCCGTCGGCGGCGTCCACGGTGACGACGACACCGTAGGAGACCTCGAGCAGCTTAAGACGCTGCCGGCCGGAGCTCTGGTCGAAGACGTCCCGCATCGCGCGGGGCGGCCCCACCGCGAGGATCGTGTACGGGCTGCTGGTGGGGTTGTTGTCGACCAGGATCGCGCCGCCGGCTTGCCGGATGGTCACGTTCGGCCCGATGCGGACCCCGCCGACCGAAATCGCCTCGGCGCCGCTGGCCCACAACGAGTTGACGACCAGCTGGAGATCCCGGTCCAAAATGATCTGCCTGCTGCCGCCGAGCCGCTGTTTGGAGACGTCGGAAAGGTTCGGGCTGGCACCCGGGTCGGTCACGGTGACCTTGAGGCCGGGGCCGATGACCGCCGTGCTGGCCGCGGCCAGGCCGAGCGCATCGAGCCGGGCCAGCAGCCGCTGCCCTTCGGCGTCGTCGGCCAGCGCGCGGCGTTGGACGCCGTCCAGCCGGGAGGACAGTTCGGTGCGCCGCTGGGCCAGTTTGGCCGCGGTGTCCTCGGTCGAACGCACGTTGCCCAGCAGCAGCTGCTGCGCCGAGCGCACGCCGGGGGCCACCGATCGCGCCTGCGCGACGGCGGCGGCGAAGACCGTGGCGATCAGCAGCGCCGCCAACGCCTGCCACAGCCAGCCGAAGGCGCGGTCGTGCCGGTGCGGGTGCGCGGCGGCGTCGCCGCGTTTGGCTGCCGCCGCGGCGTACCCGGGATCCAGGTGCTCGGAGAGCAGGGCGCGCAGCAGGGACGGCACCGGGATCAGCTGCGGCCGCGCCGCCACGTGGGCGCTGCGCCCGGCGTTGGGGTCGTAGCCGCCGAGCAGGCGGTCCGGGTCAGCCACGTTCGACCGCCTTCGGCGGGGCGGGCCTGCCTCCGTGTTTGACCCGGGGCATCCGGCGCACGACCAACGTCATCTGCACCACGTACTGCGCGAACGCCCACAGGTAGCCGTACATGCCCCAGATCAGGAACGCCCAGCCGCAGGCGCCGATCACGCGGCTCCACAGGGCGTCCCACGTTCCCAGCAGCACCAGCGGAAAACCGGACATCAACGCGAACGTGCCGGCCTTCCCGATGTAGGTGACCGGCAGCGCGGACAGCCCGCGGCTCCACAGCAGCGGCAGCGTCGCCGCCAGTAGCCCGTCCCGCACCAGCAGGACGGCGACAAACCACCACGGCACGATCCCGCTCAGCGCCATCACGACGGGAACGCAGATCATGTAGAGGCGGTCGACGGCCGGGTCGAGCAGAACCCCGAGCCGCGACGACTGGTTGAGCAGCCGGGCGATCTTGCCGTCGGCCCAGTCGGACGCACCGCTGAACATCAGGATCCCGACCGCCCACCCGTTGGCGTGCGCCACCAACAGGGCGTAGACGAACACTCCGATGAGCACCAGGCGGATCGCGCTCAGCGCGTTGGGGACGGTGAGCACCCGGTCGGGCGGAAGCGCCGGCTCCATAAGCCGTGACCTTAGTCGAACGCCGAGTGCGCGGCTGGACGCACACTCGGTCCCCAGTGTGCGGCTGGACGCACAGCCGGCGCCCGCCGTCGACGGCCTAGCGGAAGACGCCGGGCAGGCTCAGCGTGGACAGCGTGTCGTCGGACAGCGGGTTGTCGTTGACCATGTAGGTCCACGTCGAGGTGGGCCGGGCCAGCTTGGACAGATCCAGGCCCTGTTCCTCCTCGAGGACGTTCGCCGTCTCGAACGTCTGCTGCGCGGCTTCGATCGCATCCGCGGCCAGCGACGCGAACGCGTCGACGGCCAGCCGGTGGAATTCGTCCAGCGGGTTCTGCCGGCCCAGCGCGCGCAGGTGGATGCTTTCCCGGATGTCGGCGAGGTACGCCAGGTGATCGGCCCAGCCGCGGTCGAGGTGGTAGAGCATGATCTGCCGGCAGATCTTCTCCAGGCGATCCTCGGGAATGTCCTTCGACAGCTCCTTGTACCGCTTGGGTGCCAGCTCGGCGAGCTCCTCGCGAGCACTTGCGGTGCGCAGCAACGTGTTTCGCCGATCGACGATGATGGCGCGCTGCTGGGCGATCAGCTGGTTGTAGCGCCAGGTATTGGCGTGCACGTCGAGCATCCGGCCCTCGGCGACGCGCTGGGCGTGGTCGAGCAGCCCGGCCGCCTTCGGGCTGACGATCCGGCCGTCCTCGTCGGTTTCCATCGGCAGCTTGTTGTGGTCGAGGTTGGCCGCCACGACATCGTCTTCCCAACTCGAGAAGAACACGGACGAGCCGGGGTCGCCCTGGCGTCCGGCCCGCCCGCGCAACTGGTTGTCCAGCCGCTCGGTGTGATGCCGTCCGGTGCCGACCACGTGCAGCCCGCCGAGTTCGGCGACCCTGTCATGGTCGGCTTCGTCGGAGCCGCCGAGCCGAATGTCGGTGCCGCGCCCCGCCATTTGCGTCGACACCGTGACCGCCCCATACTTGCCGGCCTCGGCGATGACCTCGGCTTCCTCGGCGTCGTTCTTCGCGTTCAGCACCACCGCGGGTACGCCGCGGCGCAGCAGCCGCTCGTGCAGCTCCTCGGATTCGGCCACGTCCCGCGTGCCGACCAGCACCGGTTGCCCGGTCTCATGCACCTCGGCGATGTGCGCGACGATTCCGTCGTTCTTGGCGGCGGCGGTGATGTAGACGCGGTCGGACTCGTCCTCGCGAATGTTGGGCTCGTTCGGCGGAATTGGGGACACGCCGAGCTTGTAGAACTGGCGCAGCTGCTCACCGGCGGCCAGCGCGGTGCCGGTCATGCCGCACACGGTTTCGTAGCGGTTGATCAGTGCCTGCACCGTGATCGTGTCGAGCACTTCACCGGTCTCGGTGGTCTCGATGCCCTCCTTCGCCTCGACGGCGGCCTGCAGGCCGTCCGGCCAGCGCTGCAGTTGCGCGATGCGGCCGCGGGCGGCGTTGATCAGGTGCACCGCGTCGTCCCGGACGATGTAGTGCACGTCGCGCTGCAACAGCACGTGCGCGTGCAGGGCGACGTTGACCTCGGTCAGGGTCGTGCCGACGTGCTCTTCGGAATAAAGGTCGATGCCGCCGAGCGCCTTCTCGACCTTGCGGGCCCCGACGTCGGTCAGATGGACGTTGCGGCTGTCGGAGTCGGTCTCGAAGTCGGTGTCCGGCTTCAGCTGGCCGACCAGCTTGATGATCTCCAGCCGCGGCGTCTCCCGGTGCGTGGTGCCCGCCAGCACCAGCGGCACCAACGCCTCGTCGACGAGCACCGAGTCGGCCTCGTCGATCAGGGCCACGTCGGGGTTGGGCGACACCAGGTCGTCGACGTCGACGACGAGTTGGTCGCGCAGCACGTCGAAACCGATCTCGTTGACCGAGGCATAGGTGACGTCGCAGCCATAGGCGGCGCGGCGCTCCTCGCTGGTCGACTCGGCGGTGATCCAGCCGACCGTCAGCCCCATCGCCTCGATCAGCGGGCCCATCCACTCGGCGTCACGGCGGGCCAGGTAGTCGTTGATGGTCACCACGTGCACGTGCCGCCCGGCCAGAGCGTAACCCGCCGCCGCGATGGCTCCGGAGAGCGTTTTGCCTTCACCCGTGGCCATCTCGATGACGTCGCCGGCGAGCATGCGCAGCGCACCGAGCAGCTGCACGTCGAACGGGCGGAGCGTGGTCGCCCGTTCGGCCGCCTCCCTGGCGATCGCGAGGAACTGCGGGATGTCCTCGGACTCCGCGAGATCGTCCAGTTTCAGCAGACCGGCGGCCTTGCGGAGCTGCTCGTCGGTGAGGCCGGCGGCCTCCTCGTCGTACTCGGAGGAGTCGGTGACCTGGGAAAGGGAGCGGTTGCGGTTCTTTTCCGTGCTGGCGCCGAGCAGTCGCCAAAATCGGCTGCTCAGGCCGCCGGGTTGCGCGCGGGTCGTCTTTGGCACAGGTCAACGGTACGCGGTGGGCCGCCGCGTGAGATCAGGCCAGGTTCGAGCGGCGCGGGTAGGCGATGTTGGGATCGGTGAGCACGTTGACCACCGAGGGCAGGCCGCTGGCGAAGGCGCGTTCCAGCGCGGGCCGCAGCTCGGCCGGCGCGGAGACCAGCTCGCCGTGGCCACCCAGGGCGCGCACCACCTCGTCGTAGCGGGTGCCCGGACGCAGCTCGGCCACCACCGAATAGCCGTACAACGCCTCCATGGGGTGCTTTTCCAGTCCCCAGATTCCGTTGTTGCCGATCACCGAGACGACGGGCACGTTGTGCCGAACCAGCGTGTCCCACTCCATGCCGCTGAAGCCGAAGGCGCCGTCGCCCTGCAGGAGGACGACCTGACGGTCCGGCCGGGCGAGCTTGGCGGCCAGGGCATAACCGGGGCCAGAGCCGAGGCAGCCGAAGGGGCCGCTGTCCAGCCAGCAGCCCGGTTGGTAGCTGTCGATCACCCGCCCGGCGTAGGACCCGAAGTCACCGGCGTCGATGACGACGATCGCGTCTCGGTCCAGCATCGGCGCCAGCTCCGCATACACCCGCATGGGATGCAACGGGACGCGGTCGTCGGCGAGTTCGGTCTTCTCCTTGTCGCGCGCCGCGGTTTCGGCCGCCCGCAGGTCCTCGATCCACGCTCGGTGGTCGGTCCCGCCACCGGCGGCCAGCGCCGCGAGGGTTGTCAGCAGGTCCCCGTAGAGCTCGGCCTCAACCGGGCGGGGATGGTTGCGCTCGGGTTCGGCCCGGTCCACCACGATGAGCCGGGTTTGTGGCCCGAACACCGCACCGAAGCCGAGCCGGAAGTCCATGGGGACACCGACGATCAGCGCAACGTCGGCTTCCCCCAACGCTTTTCCACGCGCCCGCGAGAAGGCCAACGGGTGGTCCGCGGGCACCGCGCCGCGGGCCATGCCGTTCATCAGCACGGGGATCTGCAGTTCCTCGGCGAGGCGCAGCAGCGCCGCCTCCCCGTGTCCCCACCAGACGTTGGTGCCCGCCATGATCACCGGCCGCTGCGCCGCGGAGAGCAGGCCGGCGGCGCGGCCCAGCGCGTCGCCGTCGGGGGTGGGTCCCGGCGGCAGGTCGGTGAGGGCGCCGGGACGGCCGTCATCCTCGGACATGGAAAACACGTGGTCCATGGGGAAGTCGACGAAGCCGACGCCCGACGGGGCGCCGACCGCCGCCAGCAACGCCTCGTCGACGAGCCGGCCGGCGTCCGCGGCCGACTGCGCCGTGGCGGCGAAGCGGGCCAGCGGCGCCACGAACGGCACGTGATCGATCTCCTGCAGCGAACCCATTCCCCAGCGCTGCGCGGGCGCCCGGCCGCCCAAAACGACCAGGGGTGACTGGTTCTGCTGAGCCGCGGCCATCGCGCTCATGCCGTTGGTGACCCCTGGTCCCGCGGTGAGCGCGGCGACGCCGGGCACCCTCGTCACTTTCGACCACCCCTCGGCGGCGAAGGTCGCGGTCTGCTCGTGGCGGGTATCGATCAGCCGAATCCCTTCCTCGCGGCAGCCGTCGTAAACGGAAAACAGGTGGCCACCCGACAACGTGAAGACGGTGTCGACACCGCTGGCGCGCAGGCGCCGCGCGATGAGCCGGCCGGCGTGCAATGTTTGTGTGGAGATGGCGTCGGTGCTCATAACCGCAGCCTATCCAGATCCTTCGGGTACCTTCGCCGGAGGATTTGAAGTTCCAGCAGAGTCCACCAGCTCGACCCCGAGGAGATAGCGACCATGGGCCCGAA
Source organism: Mycobacterium sp. E1386 (assembly GCF_001672745.1). NCBI lineage: Bacteria > Bacillati > Actinomycetota > Actinomycetes > Mycobacteriales > Mycobacteriaceae > Mycobacterium > Mycobacterium sp. E1386. The sequence continues at coordinate 23,213 of NZ_LZKH01000017.1, read as the reverse complement.
GCCGTTCAAGCCGTCGATCGACTGGTCGACGGCCGCCGTGGATTCCCTGCGGTGGGTAGCCATCGCGTGGGTCGTCAGCGCGGTGGTGTTGTTCATCGTGCTGGTCGCCTTCAGGTATCTCACGCCGTGGGGCCAGCAGTTCTGGCGGATCACGCGCGGCTACTTCGTGGGTGCGCACAGCGTGCGGGTGTGGGCGATGCTGGGCGTGCTGTTGCTGTCCGTACTCCTGTCCGTGCGGCTGATGGTGCTGCTCAGCTACCAGGGCAACGACCTCTACACCGCGGTACAAAAGGCGGTGCAGGGCCTCGCGGCCGACGACGAAAACGTCAAACAGTCCGGGATACACGGCTTTTGGATGTCGATCGCGATCTTCAGCGTGCTAGCGGTCTTGTACGTCATCCGGTTCATGGTGGACATCTACCTGACGCAGCGGTTCATCATCGCCTGGCGCATGTGGCTGACGGCCAATCTCACCGACGACTGGCTCGCCGGCCGGGCCTACTACCGGGATCTGTTCATCGACCACACCATCGACAACCCCGACCAGCGCATCCAGCAGGACATCGACATCTTCACCGCGAATGCCGGTGGCACCCCCAACATCCCCTCGAACGGGACCGGCAGCACCTTGCTGTTCGGCGCCGTGAACGCGGTGGCCTCGGTGATCTCCTTCGCCGCGATCCTGTGGAACCTGTCCGGCAACCTGACCGTGTTGGGCGTCGACTTCCCGCGCGCCATGTTCTGGACCGTCCTGATCTACGTGCTGGTCGCCACGCTGGTGGCGATCTGGCTCGGCCATCCGCTGATCTGGCTCAGCTTCAACAACGAGAAGCTGAACGCCGCGTTCCGGTATGCCCTGGTCCGATTGCGCGATGCCGCGGAGGCCGTGGGCTTCTACCGCGGCGAGCGTGTGGAGCGGGCGCAACTGTGGCGGCGCTTCACCCCGATCATCGACAACTACCGCAAGTTCGTCCGCCGGACCATCATCTTCAACGGCTGGAACTGGTCGGTGTCGCAGGCAATCGTCCCGCTGCCGTGGGTGATTCAGGCGCCGCGCCTGTTCGCCGGCCGGATCGACTTCGGTGACGTCGGGCAAAGCGCGACGGCCTTCGGCAACATTCAGGATTCGCTGTCGTTCTTCCGCAACAACTACGACGCGTTCGCGGCCTTCCGGGCGTCGATCATCCGGTTGCACGGGCTGGTCGACGCCAACGACAAGGGCCGCGCGCTGCCGACCATCCTGGTCAAGCCGAGCGAAGAGGCGCCAGTCGAGCTTCGCGACATCGAGGTGCGCACTCCGGCCGGCGATCGGCTGATCGACCCGCTCGATGTTCAACTCGCCGAAGGCGATTCGCTGGTGATCACCGGGCGTTCGGGTGCCGGCAAGACCACGCTGCTGCGCAGCCTCGCCGAGTTGTGGCCGTACGCGTCCGGCACCCTCTGCCGTCCGCAGGGCGACAACGCGACCATGTTCCTGTCGCAGTTGCCGTACGTGCCGCTGGGTAGCCTGCGCACCGTGGTGTGCTACCCGAACTCGCCGGACGAGGTCTCCGATGCCGAGCTGCGCGAGGTGCTCACCAAAGTCGCACTGGCGCCGCTGCTGGACCGGCTCGACGAAGAACGGGATTGGGCCAAGGTCCTGTCCCCGGGCGAGCAGCAACGGGTCGCCTTCGCGCGGATCCTGCTCACCAAACCCAAGGCGGTCTTCCTGGACGAGGCCACCTCCGCGCTGGACGAGGGCCTGGAATTCGCGTTGTACCAGCTGGTGCGGACCGAGCTGCCGGACTGTGTGGTCGTGAGCGTCAGCCACCGACCCACCGTCGAGCAGCACCACGAACAGGAGCTGCAGCTGCTCGGCGGCGGGCCATGGCGGCTGGGACCCGTGGAGGAAAAGAAGGAACCGGCGCGCGTCTAGCGCCGTCCGGGCCGCGCTGGGTCTTAGCGCGCCTGCGCGCCCCCGGCCCGCCCGGCCGCGTGCGCTCCGGCGCGGCGGCCGAAGAACGAGCCCTCCCCCAGCTGTGTGCCGCTGGCGTAGCCCTTGCCGTCCTGGGCGATGTTGGACGCGCACGCCCCGGCCGCATACAGGCCCGGCACGACGGTGCCGTCCTCGCGCAGCACCTCGCCGTCCACGGACGTGACGAGCCCGCCGATGGTGAAGCCGGCGTACATCGCCTTACCCAAGGACATGTCGAACGCGCCCCAGGGGCCGTGATCTTGTGCCGCAAGGAATTCGGGCTGCTTGTGAAAGTCCGGGTCCTCGCCGCGGGCGGCGTTGGCGTTGTAACGGTCCAGCGTCGCGACCAGCTTGCCCTCCGGAATGCCAAGCGCGGCTTCCATTTCCGGGACGGTTTCCCATCCGTCGATCAGCGGCACCAGCGGCATCTTGGGGTGCTCCAGGTGCGCCTCGTCGACGATGAGGAACGCCGCGCTGTCCGGCTGGTCCATGATGAACCCGGAAGTCCTGGAATGGTAGGAATCCTCGGCGACGAAGCGCTGTCCCAGCTTGTTCACGATGATGCCCGTCAACAAGATCGACGGCGGGTACGGCGGAGCCGTGATGAAGATCTGATCCATGTGCTCGGTTGCGCCGCCGGCCGATACGCCCATCCGGATGCCCAGCCCGTCGTCGTAGGTGTTGCCCAGCACGAACGGTTTCTCGGCCAGCTTGGGGGTGTACTTGGCAACCATCTCCGGGTTCATCACGAATCCGCCGGCAGCGACGATCACCGACTTTGCTTTGATCGCACCGGTTTCGGAGAACTGCTTCCACATGACACCGCACACCGCGCCCGAACCGTCCACGATGAGTTCGGTGGCGCCCGTCTCGTACCGGATCTGGACGCCCAGGTTCGCGGCGCGCTTCAGCAGCAGATCGATCACCATGCTGGCGCCCCCGGTGTCGCCGGGCACGGGCACCTTGTGGCCCCGCGGCGCCGGCACCGCCTGCTCCAGGAACGGCCACACCTTCTCGTTGCCGGTGAACATCAGGCCCTCGGTGTTGGGCTGAATGACGGCCTTGCCCGGAAAGTAGCTGCGCTCGAATTGAAAACCCAAGTCTTCCAGCCAGTTGAAATGCTCGACGCTGCCCTCGCAGTAGGCCCGGATCTTGTCGTGATCCGGTTGCCGGGACACGGCGACCAGGTATTTGTACATCTCCTCGGGCGAGTCGGCGTGGCCCGTGGCCTGCTGAACCGCCGTTCCCCCACCCAAATAGAAGTGCCCCCCGGCAAGCGACGTCGTGCCGCCCGCCGCCGCGGCACGCTCCAGCACCAGCACCTTCGCCCCGGCGGCCGCCGCGCTGACGGCGGCGCAGCCGCCCGCGATGCCGAAGCCGACCACCACCACGTCGACGTCATCCGACCACGACGTCACGTCGTCCGCGCTGACCGTTGCCGGGATCTCCGTGCTCATTGGCGCTGCTCCTGTTTGATGTAGTCGTAAAACGCCCTCATCTCGGGCGCGATGTAGGCGATCTCCACAAACGGCACCGCCGCCTGCGGCGCTGACACATAGGCGAACTGGATCCCGCCGGGCATCACACCTTGCTGCACGACCGCGGCGCCGAATTCCACGGCCTCGGCCAACGCCGCGTCGAACTGCCCGGGGTTCTCGGCCTCCATGCAAATGTGGTGCAGACCGGGCCCGGATTCGCGCAAAAAGTCACTATAGATGTTCTCCCCGCGGACGGGCTGGATCAGTTCCAGCTGCATGTCGCCGAGATAGCTCAGCGAGATGCTGGCGACGAAATCGGCCGGCTTGCCGAGGTAGCTGCAGGATTCCGGAGCAAAGTGCACGTCGGGTATGCGGACCCATTTGCGCACCCCTAACAAGCCGGTGAGGGCGGTTTCGGTGGCGTCCAGGTCGGTGGTAACCCACGCGATCTGCGTTGGCGATTGAACGGGAAGGGTCATCGTCTCGCAGGATAGTCGAGTGGCTCGGGAGCCAGGAAGGGCCGCGAAAACTTTGCCATGGCGAGCGGCTCCCGCGTTCCGCAGGCTGGGTGAACATGTTCTAATTCCGGGCGGCGGCCGGCCCGTCAATGTTGGCTCAACACGTCCACCAGCAGCCGAAGCTGCGCGCCGAACACCGCCTCGGGATCGGTCAGGGTATCGGCGCCGTATTGCCCGAACACCTCGAGGCTGATCGCACCCAGCACCCCCGCCCAGAGCAGGAAGCACTTGGCGACCACCTGGTCGTCGCCGGGGAAGCCAAATTCCTGGCGAATCCGCTCGAAGTCCGACGACATCGGTTGGGGCGCAACGGTATCGGTCAGCCTGATGTCGCCGGTGGCAATGCCCGACGCCACGGCGTCGAAGAACGCCGCCACCACCCGGGTGCCCACGGCCACGGTGCGCTCCGGCGGTGCGTGATACCCGGGCACGGGGCTGCCGTACAGCAGGGCCCAGCGGGCGGGGTGCGCGACGGCCCACTCCCGTGTCGCCCGGGAAATCGCGATGACATCGTCTCTCCAGAGGTCCCCGACCGCCTCGCGGGCGCGATCGACGGCGTCGGCGAGGTCCGAGTAGGCATCGACCAGCAGCAAGGTCAGCAGCTCGTCGCGGCTGGACACGTACCGGTAGACGGCCGACGACACCATGCCGAGGTCCCGGGCGATCGCACGCACCGACAACCCGGCCGCGCCGCGGTCGACCAGCTGCTGGCGACCGAGCTGGATGATGCGCGACTCGATCTGCTGCCGGGTCTCCTGGCGTTTGCCCACGCGGCCAGTCTGGCATAACCGAGATCACCGCTCTTGCTTTCCGGCTGAGCGTGTGGCACAGTCTCCGTTTAGAGAGCACTGCTCTCGGAAGGTTTGCAAGAAAGGATGCGACATGTCCACGCGATACGAAGAACCGGGCGGGGCCGTGCGGGCCGCCAACGCGGTGATCCGCTGGCTTGCCGAGATGGGTGTCAGCATCGCCGGCACCCATGCGCTGCGGGTGCGCGGGCGCAAAAGCGGGAAGACGCGGGCGGTCGTCATCAATCTGCTGACCGTTGACGGGGTGCACTACCTGGTCTCACCACGAGGCAACACCCAGTGGGCCCGCAACGTCCGGGCCGCGGGCGTCGTCGAAACCGGCCCCCGCTGGCGCCGGCGCTGCGCCCGCGTCACCGAGGTGGCCGACGCGGCCAAACCGGAACTGCTGCGCCGCTATCTGGAGCGCTGGTATTGGCAGGTCAAGGACTACGTCGCCGGGCTGACCCCGGTCAGCACCGACGAGGAGTTCCGCGCCGTCGCACCCACGATCCCCGTGTTCGCGCTCGCGGAGGCGGACGAGTCCCGCTGAATCGCCTAACGAGCGCCCCCGCGCGTCACACCGAGGTCCTCACGGACCTCCTCTGAGGTCGCCCGCCAAGACACCGCCGCCGGAAAGTCCCCCCACACGCTGTTGAAGATCCCCACGAGCAGCCCCGGACCCGCGCTGGACGGCAGGTACACCGGCCCGCCCGAATCGCCGTTGTGGCTCTGCACGCCGTGCGACATGGTGAACCAGCCGTTGTTCACGCTCTCCACCGTCCCGCAGGTTTCGCCGGTGCTGACGCCGAAGTGGCAGATCGCCTGCCCGGGGGCGAGCGCCGCCGCCGGATTCGAGATCAGTGGACGCCCGCCCGGCAGGACGTTGTTCGCCATCACGCCGTTGTCCAGCACGATCGCCTCGTAGTCGGTGATCAGCTGGTCGGTAGCCACCGTAGTGCCGCTGGGGGTGTTGTCCCGGAAGGCGGCCAGCCGGCCGATGACGGCCCCGCCGCGGTCGGTGACCACGCCCGCGCCGCCGCGGCAGTGCCCCGCGGTGAAGGCGATCTTGAGATTGGGGTCGACGTAGCCCAGCGTGCAGACGCGATTGTCCTGCCGGATCTCCATGCCCGGATAGACCATGACGGGGTCGGCTTTGGCCGGCGCGGTCGGCATCCACTGCGTGAGCGCGGCCACGGTGATCGACGCGGTGAACGCTCGCATTGCCAGGCGACGCACCATCAACTCCGATCCCTCTGGGCCAAATCTCGACCGATTTGAGATTACGGCGTGACTTTCCGTTACGCAGAAGTCTTCGCGCCGTCCGCCGCCGGCGTTACGGCGATGTGGCCAGGGAAACGGCGGTCTCGGTGTGGTCCGCGGTGCGCGGGGCCCAGCCCGGCGGGCCGAAGACGTAGCCCAGCCGGTCACGCAGCCGGGTCGCCGAACGCCAGTCGCGGGCGATCGCGACGTATTCGTGGGTCTGCAGCTTCCAGATGTTGAACGTGGTGACCTGCTTGGTCAGGCCGTAATGCGGGCGGAACAACTCGGGCTGGAAGCTGCCGAACAGCCGGTCCCAGATGATGAGGATTCCGCCGTAGTTCTTGTCGAGGTAGATCGGGTCCATTCCGTGGTGCACCCGGTGATGCGACGGGGTGTTGAAGAGGAATTCGATGGGCCGTGGCAGCTTGTCGATCCGCTCGGTGTGCACCCAGAACTGGTAGATCAGGCTGATCGAGAAACTGAAGAACACCATCCAGGGCGGGACCCCCAGCAGCGGCAGGGGCACCCACATCAGGATTTCGCCGCTGTTGTTCCACTTCTGGCGCAGCGCGGTCGCGAAGTTGAAGTATTGGCTGGAGTGATGGGCCTGGTGCGTCGCCCAGATCAATCGGACCCGGTGCGCGATCCGGTGATAGGCGTAATACAGCAGGTCGACGCCGACAAGCGCGATGACCCAGGTGTACCACCGGGCCACCGACAGGTGCCAGGGCGCCAGGTAGGCATAGATCGCGGCGTAGCCGAACAGGGCCAGGGTCTTCCAGGCGGCGGTGGTGCCCACCGAGACCAGCCCCATCGAGATGCTGGCCAGCGAGTCGCGGGTGAGGTACGCGCCGGAGACCGGCCGCGCGTTTTCGGCGATGCTCTCCAGCTTTCGGGCCGCCGCCCATTCCAGCGTCAACAGCAACAAGAAGAAGGGAATGGCGAGCAGCACGGGATCCCGCATCTGCGGGGGCAGCGCGGACACGAAACCTGAGAGTGCACTCACAGGCATAAGACTACGACGGGCGGCGGGCCATGCGGGTCGCCTTGGTTCGCCATGCGGTCCAAACTGGGACGACGGGGCCGAACGACGCGAGGTGTTAGCAGTTGACAGCTGTGGTGGTGATCGGCTCGGGCTTCGCCGGATTATGGGCGGCGCTCGGCGCTGCGCGCCGACTCGACGAGCTGGCCGTCCCGACCGGAACGGTCGACATCACCGTGTTGGCCACCCAACCGTTCCACGACATTCGGGTGCGCAATTACGAGGCCGACCTGCGCCCATGCCGCATTCCGCTCGCCGGCCTCCTCGATCCCGTGGGCGTGGCACACGTGGCCACCGAGGTGACCGCGATCGACACCCACGCACGCACCGTCGCCACGTCGGGCGGGGGGACATACGAGTACGACCGGCTCGTGCTGGCCTCCGGCAGCGAGGTCGTCAAACCCCCCATACCGGGCCTGCGGGAGTTCGGTTTCGACGTCGACACCTACGACGGTGCCCTTGCCCTGCGCGACCACCTGCTTCGGCTCGCCGACGGATCTCCAACGGCAGCGGCGGCCACGGTCGTCGTGGTCGGGGCGGGGCTGACCGGCATCGAAGTGGCTTGCGAGCTACCCGACAGGTTGCGGCGGCTGTTCGCCGGCAGCGACGCCACTCCCCGCGTGGTGCTGCTGGATCGCAGCCGCATCGGCTCCGACATGGGCGCCTCGGCGCGACCGGCGATCGAAGCCGCGCTAGCGGCCAACGGCGTCGAGACCCGGGCGGGCGTCGGTGTCGCCGCCATCAGCGAGCGCGGTGTGTCGCTGACCTCGGGTGAACACGTGGCGGCGGGCACGGTGGTGTGGTGTGCCGGTATGCGGGCCAGCTCGCTGACCGAGCAGTTGCCGGTGGCGCGCGACGGCCTGGGGCGGGTGCCCGTCGATGACTTTCTGCGGGTGATCGGCGTCCCCGCGGTTTTTGCCGCCGGCGACGTCGCGGCCGCCCGTATGGACGACGACCACCTGTCGGTGATGTCGTGTCAACACGGCCGCCCGATGGGCCGCTACGCCGGCTACAACGTGATCAGCGACCTATTCGGCGAACCGCTGCTGGCTCTCCGAATCCCTTGGTATGTAACGGTTCTCGATCTCGGACCGGCCGGCGCGGTCTACACCGAAGGATGGGATCGGCTGCTGGTGTCAACCGGCGAACGGGCCAAGGCTACGAAGCGGACGATCAACACCCGGCGCATCTATCCGCCGCTGACCGGGAACCGCGCCGACCTCCTGGCCGCGGCCGCGCCCGAGTTGCAGGCCCGCCCTTAACGGTCCGATTGCGCTTCGTCGCCGGCATACCACTGCACCGCGCGAACTCCCGGCTGCAGCGACAGCTCCGCCACCAGCCGCTCCAACCGGGACGGGGCGTCGCCGTCCATGAGTAGGTGCGCGGTCAACGTGACCTCGTCGTCGCCGGACCGCCCGGTATGGATGCCGCGCAGCGTGATGTCGTTACCGCTCGCGTGCTGCACGATCTGGGCGCGCGCGTACTGCTCGTGTTTGGGACGCGAGACCACCTGCACCAGGTAGGGCCGCAGACTTTCGTCTTCGTCGCCGGTGTTGTCGCGATCGATCAGCCGGCCGAGCGGACGCCCGAACACATGTATCGCGATGACGGTCCCGGTGCCGATCAACGCGAACACCAGGTGACCCGAGGCCGCCAGGACGCCGATCGCCGCGGAACACCACAGGGTGGCCGCGGTGTTGAGGCCCCGGACGTTGACGCCCTCGCGCAGGATCACGCCACCGCCGAGGAACCCGATGCCGGACACCACGTACGACGCCACCCTGGTGGGGCTGGTGTCCGCGGTGGCGGCGGCATACAGCACGAACAGGGTCGCGCCGCCGGCGACGAGCGCGTTGGTCCGCAGGCCGGCCCGGCGCGCCCGCCATTGCCGCTCCAGGCCGATGAGGGCGCCACATCCCACGCCCACGGCGAGCCGGAGCGCGAAATCGGCGACGCTCAGCGTGGTCTCCATCGGCACTCCTTCCCCCGGCACCGGCCGGAGCTAACCACTCTCAGGTGAACGGCAGGTGGCGCCGAGCCGAACCGGATGCGTTGCGGTCATGCGTGCGAAACCCGTGCGCCGCCAAAGGGTTCCCGATGTGGCCGACGCCAGGCTAGCTCTTGTTGAGTTGCTGGGGACAGTAGAATTTCGCGGCGATCGCCAGAAACGACGTGGCGTGATCGGTAGTGAGCCCGGGATTTTGGCCCTTCAGATCGTTGACCATCTGGGGGCCGTACTCGCCGTTGCCCATCGCAGTACATACCGCCTGGGCGAACTGGACCGCCGCCTCGGGCGTCTTGTAGGTGATGCCCGCGGTTCGCAGCGACGCGAGAAAGCTCGCCTCGTCGACGCCGCCACCATCCGGCTCGCCGTGCGCGGGCGCGGCGAGCACGATCGCGGCCGGAACGGCGATCAGCGGCAGCAGCAGCCTCATAACCGGTGATTGTCTCATGGCGCGACGTCGACCGCAGCACCGGCTCGATCTTGCGAAATGCCTTCTGGGCCAGGGTAATACCGTATCGGTCAGGCCTTGCTGAGCTGATGCGGGCAGTAGTACTTCGCGGAGATCATGGCGAAGTTGGACGCCATCTCCATGTCCATGCCCGGATTGTGCATCTTCACGTCATGGACCAGCTCCAAGCCCGATTCGCCGTTGTTCAGGCACGAACAGACGGCCCGGCCCGCCCCGACCGCCGCATCCGGACTTGCGAAGCCGAAGCCGGCCTGGTGCAGCGCGGCGAGGAACGCCCCGTCGTCGCCGTCCGGTACGGGTGGAGGATCGGCGTATGCCGGTGCGGCCAGGCCGATCAGGGCGGGGACGCCCAGTAGAACCAGTAACCGTTTCATTGCTCGCCTTCCTTGCGCATCGCCACACGGGCTTGAATCATGTTGGCCGCTAACCTAATTGGGCATCAGCGGGCAGGACTTTGGACTTGTCGCCCTTCTTCAGGTGCACGGCGTGGATGCCGGGCTTCTTCGCCAGCTGCTCGAGCAGGGCGTCGAGACCTTCCTGGTCGACGTTGTGGTGCTGCACGGTTTCGGGCTTCTCCGATATCTGTGCGACCAGACGCTTCAGCTGTTCCGGCGACTGCTTGTCTTTGAGGTCCTTGATGGGCTTCATCCGGTTGCGCACGCCGGCGCCGACCACGGTGGGCCCCCCGGAGCCGAGGGCGCTGCCCAGCATCCCCGCCATTCCCATCGAACTGAACAGGCTGCCCTCGCCCAGCGCCGCCGCCGGCACCGCCTCGGGCCCCGCGGCCGACAATGCGGCGGCAACTGTTCGGATGGCCGGGGTGGCCGAGGCCCAGCTCGGCGGAACGCTCAACTGCCCCACCAACGTGCCGCGCGCGAAGCCGGCCGTCGGGCTGATCGCGTCGTAGAGCGTGCCCCGGCCGAAGCCCAACGCCCCCAGCCCGGCGCCCAGCGCGTCCTTCGGCAGCGCGCCGTAGGCGACGGGTGGAGCGAACTTGAGCCACTGGGACACGGGGAAGTTGATGAGCAATCCGACGTCGTTGAACTGCGTGGTCAGCCCCAGGGGCACCTTGACCGCGTTGTACATGGCAGTGATCAACGGGGTACCGCCGGGAGTTGTGCCAAAGCCCTTCAAGAAGGTGGTGATGGTGGTGTTGTACTGGGTGGCGAGCTGCGAGAGCCATGCCAGTATCGGGTTGCCCGCTGTCGCGGTCGTGGTGAGCGAGTTGGCCGCCGCGCTGACCGTTGACCCCGCATTGCCGGCGGAGGTGCCGGCACTTTGGCTTATCGCGGCCGCCTGCATCGTGGTCCCCGCAGTGTTGGTGGTCTGGGGCGGCTCCGCGAACGGCGTAAACCTCGAGGCCGCCTCCGACGAGGTGGCGTAGCTGTCCATCGCCACGGCGTCCTGCGCCCACATCTCGCCGTACTCGGTCTCGGTGGCCGCGATCGCGGCGGTGTTCTGCCCGAACAGGTTGGTCGCCATGAGCTGCGCCAAGAGGGCACGGTTCTGCGCGATCACCGGTGGCGGCACATGCGCAGCGAACGCCGCCTCGTACGCGGCTACCGCCGCGCCGGCCTGGGTGGCGGCTTCCTGGGCCTGAATCGCGGTCTGCTGCATCCAGGCCACATAGGGCGCGGCCGCCGAGGCCATGGCGAGGGAAGAGGGGCCCGCCCACGGCCCGGTGGCCAGACTCGAGACCACCGACGAATAGGCCGACGCCGCGGACTGCAACTCGGTGGCCAGGTTCTCCCACGCGGTAGCGGCCGCCACCAAGGACTCCGGTCCCGGGCCGGCGTACATCCGGCCCGAGTTGAGCTCCGGCGGAAAGGCTCCGTAAAACATGTGTGACCCCTTACCTGGTGGCCGGCGGCCGGGTGTTCGGTGCTGGGCAGATGTGCGGTGTGTTCATGGCGGTCACTCCTCGATGCACGGGATCACGATGATGGTGGCGGCGGCCGGGTCGGCCTCGGCGACGGCACCGCCGAGCGAGCTGGCCGCCGCGGCGGCGCTTCCGGCCATGGGGTGGGTCGCGCTGGCCGCGACGGCGCGGCCCAGCAGGCTGGACAGCCCCATTTGGCTGAACACTCCCTCTTCACCGGCGAGCGCGGCGGCCGGGGCGGCAGCCATGTTGGTGGGCATCACCTGGGCGACGGTCCGGATGGCCGGGGCCGCGTCCGTCCAGCCCTGCGGGACCGACATGCTGCCGACCAGGGACGCTTTGCCCATGGAGCCCGAAACCGGTCCGACGGCGGAGCTGAGCATGGGCCGCACGGCGCTGGGTCCGCTGGTCAGTGGCGCGAGTGCCCCGGAGATCGCCTTCGGGCCGGACAAATAGGCGGCGGCGCCCTGGCCGTTCTGGCCCCAGGCGTACGCCTGGCCGAAGGACAGGAACGGGCCACCCGGGACGCTGCTCCATGACTGGGGGGAATACGGGCCCGTCAGCACCGACCAGATGTTGTTCCAGTAGTCGAGGTTTTGCCCGATTCCCGTGGTGACCCCGGTCCCCGTCGTCGGGTTGGTTGCCGCGGTATTGCCGGCGTTCAGCAGGGGTTGCAGCGTGCTCAGTTTGGAGGCGGTGTTGGAGCCCGATTGCGCACCCGACTGCGTGACCGCGGCCGCCTGCATGGGTCCGGCCGACTCGTTCGTGGTCCGCGGCGGCTCCGCGAACGGCGTCAGTTGCGATGCGGTTGCCGATGAGGCCGCGTACCCGTACATCGCGGCGGCGTCCTGGGCCCACATCTCCATGTATTGGGCTTCGGTGGCGGCGATTGCCGGGGTGTTCTGGCCGAGGATATTGGTGGCGATGAGCGTTGCCAGCAGCGCGCGATTGGCCGCGATCACCGGTGGCGGCACCGTGGCCGCGAACGCCGCCTCGTAGGCTCCCGCGGCCAGCTTGGCCTGGGCGCCGGCCTCCTCCGCCTGAGCGCCGGTGGCGTTCATCCACGCCACGTATGGCGCGGCGGCGGCGGCCATGGCTATCGACGACGGACCCGTCCACGGCCCCGTCGCCAGCGACTCGATCGTCGAGCCGTACGAGGCGCTCGTGGCCTGCAACTCCGCCGCCAATTCATCCCACGCCGCCGCAGCGGCCAGCAGCGGACCCGACCCGGCGCCGACGTACATCCGCCCCGAGTTGACCTCCGGCGGAAGCGCCCCGAAGTCCAACATCGACTACCTCCCGTCCCTTAAGTGGCCGCCAGGGTAGGCGCGGCTTTGCTGCCCCGGCCGCAACCGCGGCAAGGTTCTAATGAAATCCATCAGATCCGTTTCTGAAGCCACGAGCTCATTCCACATACTTCAAATAACCGGCCATTCGCTGCCTAACTGAATCCCTACAAAGATCGCGTGTGACTAAACCCGCCAACCGCCCACAAACATAAGAGCATTGTGGCGATAGCGCATTTCCGTCCGCGTTCCTTCCGCGTAACCAAATGTAAAAATCAAATGTCACTTCACCACCGGCCCGTGTGAGAAGTTGGGCGGGCGGCTATTTCGATGTGATCTTGCATACATCGAGGTTAAGAACGGTTCGAGGCGCAGTTGAGCGGCGGTTTACTGGCTGCGCAAACCGCTATTTCGGGCAATAGAAGGCCCACGGATCGACGTTATCATCGACCGTTTTAAATCGATTTCCAGTCATATCAAAGAAGGATTGGAAGTGTTGGATCCTCCTATCGCCATATGGCAACACAGCGAAATACGCATATCGGACATATGCCGCAAAGTTGCCCGCGGATCAAACCGCAAGCTCAAAGCGAGCGTGTCAATGTCAAGCCGATCGGGACGCTAATACGCCCAACCAGAGCCGACGGCGTTGTCGGTGCCGGCTGTGTTGCTGCCGGCCGTCTAGAACTTTTGCCCGCGCGGTAGGCCGCCGCCCGGATCACCCGGCGGCTGCGACCTACCCGGGCGATGTGCTCCCGGCGGGGCACCGGGCCCGCGGCGCCGGTACGTCGCGAACGAGACTGACGCCGGGTCTCCACCGGCGCCGCCCGGGCGCGAACCATGGCGCCATGCCCGCCCACTCCACCGACACTTGATACCCGATTGCCATGCCGTTCCCCTACCGTTCACCCACACGAAGGGTAGATGGGCTACTCTGCAGCGCCGCTGATTAGCTGCTGGCAGTTTCCTGGGAGGCCGGCTGTGCCTGGTCACCGATGGTTTTGCCCAGTCCTCGCCATTCGGCTGGGACGCCTAAGGCGTTGCTAGGCGTGCCATTTTCCTCAAAAGCGGCTTGTAAATAACCGAGGCTCCGTCGAGCCGCTCGCCGCGGGAGGCCCGCGCATACCTGACACCGCCGCGGCACCCGCGGGAGCCGGGTTCGGCGCCAACCCGCGGCACCGCGGCACGAATCAACTGAAGTGAGCCGCGCGACCTACGTCGTCTTGTTTTCAGCGACCGCCGCGCTGAGGCCCTCGGCCAGGTCCTCCTGGGTCAGCTCCTTGAACCTCAGGAGCTGCCGCTCGCTGAACTCGGTGACGTCGCTGGCCAGCACCGCATCCAGATCCTCGTCGTCCAGACGGAAACTGCGGTGATCGCGGGCCTTCTCGACCACATTGCGCACGAAGCCGGCATTACCGAGCGTATCGATGCCGCGGATCAGGTCCCCGTCCTCGGAGTAGCTCTCGTCGAGATAAAACCTGGTGTAGGAAGGCAATAGGGAATGCGCCGCTTCCTCGGTGATGACGTCCTCGTTCTCCTGGCCCATCAACCGGGTCAAAGCGACCAGCTCGTCCGGCGTATAGCTGAAGAACTCGATCACGGTCGAAAACCGGCGCCGCAGGCCCTGATTCACGTCAAGCATCTTCTCCATCGCCTTGGCGTAACCGGCACCGAAGACGACGAGCTCGTCGCGATGGTTCTCCATGTACAACAGCAGCGTGTTGATGATCGCGTTGCCGTAGGGGTCACCTTGCTGGTAGCCCTTCTCGTGCAACGTGTGCATCTCGTCGAAGAAGACCGCCCCGCCGAGAGCTTCCTCGAGCATCTCCTCGGTGTTCTTCTCCGCGTCGGCCATGTATCGGCCCAGCAGCTTGGTGCGGCTGGTTTCGACCACCACCGGTTTGCGCAGCACTGTCAGGCCGCACAACTGCTTGCTGAAGGCGCGCGCCACCGACGTCTTACCGGTCCCGGGCGGCCCGAGCAGCAGGGTGTGGCGCGAGGTCACCGGCACGGGAAGGCCCATCTTGGCGCGGGCCAGGTTCACCTTCGTCGTGGCCTTGATGAGCTTGATCTCCCGCTTGGCGCGTTCCATGCCCAGCATCGCGTTGAGCTCGGCGTCGCCCTCGGCCAGGTACCTTGCGGCCTCCTCGGCGTGGCGAGCGGCCTCCGTCTCCTCCCGGGTCGGCGCGCTGTCCGCGTCCCACGGATCCGTGCGCGCCTCAATGGTTTCCGGGTCGGTCAGGACCAGTCGATAGTTCGGGTTGTCCAGCGCTTCGCGGGCCGGGCTGAACTTCGGATCCCGCGAATACACCCGGCGCAACAGCTCGACGGCCTCTTCCTCACGGCCCAGGTGTCGCAAGCACATGCCCTGGGTGTAGAGGGCGATGTTGGCCGCGCCCGGGACGCGGTCTCCTTCAATCGCGTCCTGGCCCCGCCGGATCGCCTCCTCGAAGACGCCGAGCGACGCCAGCGCCGTCGTCGCCATCGCCGCTCCGGCGGCCTTCAGTTCGGGCTGACGCCAGACCTTGCCCTCCGGGAATTGGTTGAGCACATCCGGCCACCGCCCGGTGCGGAAATACAGGATGCCCCGCACGTAGTCGACCAGCTCCTGCTCGAATGGTTGGCGCGGCGTTACCCCGTCGAGCAGTTCGGCCGCCTCCTCGTAGCGCTTGGCCTCGGCCAGCACGGCCGCGTAAGCGCACGCCAGGGACTCGACGCTGGTGACAGCCAGCTGGAGGAACAAGCCGTCTGAGACCTGGGGACGGAAGTGCAACTCGGTGACCCCGAGCCGGCGGGTCTCCCACCCGAACGTGCGAATCGACGCCCATGCACCGGCGAGGACCTCGATGCTCCGCTCCCCCGCCAGCAATCGCGCCAGCCAGGCGTCGCACATCCCGGGGTCCAGGCTGCTCGCCGTGGCGAACATCTGCGACGCCACCTGCGGATTGTGACTCGGTTGCAGCCCGTTGACGGATATCCCGGATGCCAGCAGGCCGGCAACCATCGCGTTGCGGGCGCCCTCAGCGGTCGATTGCGGCCGCGTCATTGCGCCACAGGCACGCCCGACGGACTCCCTCGCAGCTGATCGACCGACAGCACCAGGTCGTCGTCGTCACGCAGTCCGCGGCTGGGCACCACGAGCATGGAGCGCGTCGCCGGAGCGGGCAAGCTGGCGCGGACCGCGGCCAGCTGGCGTCCGGTGAGGCGGTTGAGGCCGCCCGAGACGTCTCGGGGCAGCCGCTTCTCGCTGTGGAAGCGCACCCAGGCCGATACCTGCGGCCGGCCCGCGCGCGCCGTCAACCGGACCGTCAGCACGGTGGCGACGGTGTCGGCCTGCCACAGCTCGTCGAGCGTGTCGGTGGTGATGTCGGCGGGCGTCACCCAGAAGCTGGTGGTGAAGCCGTTGAAGTGTTTGAGGTGGCGCCAGCCGGGCCGGCTCCAGGTGGGCTCCAGATCGGCCAGGACCGCACGGTCCACCTCGGTGAGCTCCTCGGCGGTCAGCGGCCGCGCGGCACACGTGAGCCCGTCCAGATCCTGGGCCAGCCGCTCGGTCGCCGCCACCAACGTCGAAGCCAGCGAATCGCGGACCGCCACCGCGGCGATGTTGCGCTGCGGGTTCATCCGCAACACCAGCCAGGTGCGGCGAACATAGGAGGTCGGCTCGCCATTCGCCACCTCCCACTCCTCGGGGCCCCAGTCGTCGAGCTTGGACAGCTCGGCGGCGTTGCCGCCGCGACGCACCTTCACCGACACGATGTCGATGTCGTCGAGGTGAATGTCGAACTGCCGCAACCCATCTGCCACCGCCTGCACCAGCAGGGTGGGCGGCGACGTCCGGTGCCGGTGGCGCGACGACGGGTCGTCGTCGCCCCCGTTGACCGCGATGACCGTCACCAGCTGACCCTCGTACTCGCGCACGCCGACCTTGTCGCGCCCGAAGCGGCGCTGGTAGTCGAGCGCCGGCGTGCAGCCCGCGCCCAGCGCGCTGCCGGGGTCGGCGGACCAATCCCACAGCCAGGTGGCCAACCCCGATGTCACCGTCACCCCGTGATAGGTGATCAGCGAGAACAGCGCGATCAACGCCGCCAGCCCGACGCCCACCCAGAACGCGATGCGATAGGTGCCCTGCCAGGACTCCGGGCAGTGGCTGGCGACCACCATGATGGCGACGTCGACCAGGAACACCGCGGTGACCCGTGGCCACGACAGTGACAAACCGAACCTGCGCTGAGCTTTCATGACTGTTGCTGCTCCGCCCTTATTGCTGCTTCCGCGATCGCTTCATCAGCATCGCCGTTCCAAACACGCCCCCACCGATCAGTAACGCCCCGAGCAAGCCTCCGGCGGCCACCCACACCGGCACCATATCCCGGGGTGGGGCGGGCTTCGGTATGTTCAGCGGCGCCGAAAGTTGCTGCGGCGGCTTCAACGGCCCTTCGGGTACGTCCCACGTCAGTGCCGCCACCGGGTCGACGATCCCGTGCCCGATCTGGTTATCCACGCCGCGCGCCGGCGCGCGGGCGGTGCGGGTCAGCCGGTTGATGACCTGGTACGCCGAGAGCTGGGGGAACTTCGCGCGAACGAGCGCGGCGACGCCGGACACGATCGCGGCCGAGAAGCTGGTGCCGGACGGAACCAGCAGCGTGTTGTCCGGGCCGTCGATCGCGTTGATGACGCCGTCGTCCCGGGGGGATAGCCCGATGACGTCGGTACCGGGCGCGGCGATGCCCACCCACGGGCCGGCCACGCTCGTCGACGCCTGCCCCTGGTTGCCCTGGGTCATCGGCCGGCCGTCCTCGTCGACCGCGCCCACCGTCAGGACATAGTCGCTGAACCAGGACGGCGTCACGACGGTGGTGACGGAACTCCAGTTGCGAGGATCGTTGGGCTGCAACGGATCATGCGCCGGGTTCTGCTTGCAGTCCTTTTTGCTCGTGTCGCCGGCCGCGGCCACTATGACGGCATTCTTGTCGACCGCCGCGTAGCGCACCGCCGCACCCAGCGCGCGCTGGTCGACGATGTTGCGCGCGCTCATACAGGTCACGTCCGAGATGTTGATGATCTGCGCGCCCATGTTGGCGGCGTGCACGATCGCCCGAGCCATGGTCTGGACGCCGTCGATCTTCGCGCGAGTCTGCGGGTCCTCGTCGCCGGTGTAGGCGTCCTTGAGGCCGAAGGCCTGGCTCGACTGGCGGATCCCGATGATGTCCACATCCGGGGCGACACCGCTGAACGCGTCGGGACCAGCCGAGGGCGGTGCCGGCGGTGGCGGTGGCGGGCTGGGCGGCGGATCCAGCGGGCGCGGGCCGCGTGAATTGTCGACGCCGACCACGCGGCTCCCGCCGGAGTAGCTGGGTATGGTCACCGTGCCGCCGCCGTGGTTGCCGGCAGGGGCCTGTCCGCCCTGCGGAGGTCCCGGCGGCGGGCCCGCGGGCGCGGCCGGTGGCGGTGGCGGCGGCAGCCCGAACGGTCCTGGAGCGGGCTGTTGCTCCGTCGGCGAAGGCGGAACCATCGTCACGGTCTGCGGCAAGGGCGACAGCGTCACCGTCTGGGGCGGTGGCGCTTTCGGTGGCGGTTCGGTGGTGGGGATGGTGACCGGCCGGCGCGGCGCGGCCGGTGGGACTCCGGCGCCGTTGGCCGGCGCGGCGCCGATCATCGAGGCCACGATGGTGCCGTGGGCGTCGCAGTCCGACAGCCCGTCGCCGCCCATCACGTAGTCACCGCCGGGGATCAGGCGCGGAAACCGGGGATGCGGGCTCACACCGGTATCGATGACGGCCACCTTCACGCCGGCACCGCGGCCGAACTGCCATGCCTCCTGCAGGTTCAGCATGTCCATGTACTTCGGCGGCAACCGGAAGTCGGTGCCGGGCAGCACGCCGACCTCGGTGCAGTACGAATTCTGCTTCATCGGCGCTGGCGGCCCGGGCGGACCGTCAGGCGGCACCGCGCCGGGATCGATCGTCGGCGGCGAAATCGCATAGGCGGGTGGTAAACCGGCCAATGCTCCTGAGGCGAGCAAGATTGCGGCGAGGGCCGCCGCGGAAGCGCGCCCTCGCCACACCTTGCTACTACCGGTAGCGGATTGCTGCATAGACATTCATCAACCACAATGCCAGCGGGAAAATCGGCATCAGGCAGAGGTATTCGATCCATTCCACAAATTTGCGGAACAGCGGGCTGTAGATGGTGTTCGGCACCACGGCGGCGGAAGTGAGGCCGGCCGCCGGCAGCAGGACCAGGATCGCCGCACTGATCGACACGGCCAGGGGCGACTGCAACACCAGCGCGTACCGCGCCACCACGGCACCCACGATGAGGACGGCCGTGACGGCCAGGGTGATCGCCTGCCAGCGGTCGACGTAGGAGCGTCCGCGCAGCATCAGGAATCCGGCGCTGAAGCCGGCCAGCAACAGCGGCAGCCAGCGTTGGCCGGTGTGCGGATCCGACAAAGCCGCCAGCGAGACGATCATCAAGACGCCCAGCCCGACCAGCAGGCCGGTCAAGAACGAGCGGGCGCGTTCGGCTTGCACCAAGACGTCGCGGACGGACGCGGGTCCCTCGAGGACCGGGGGGCCGCCGTCGGAGCGGACCACGGTGGTCGGCAGGTCGGGCCGGGCCTCGAACACCCACCGGCTGGTCGCCGAGGGGAACACCGGCAGGCGAATGCCGGCCAGGCGGCGCGAAAGCGCCGGCGCGGTGTGATAGACCAGCACGCACACCAGGACGACGCTGGTCAGCAGCGTCACCGCGCTGGTCATCGCGACCATGCGCGCCAGTGCCGCGATCGCCGTGACCAGACTGATGGTGACGAGCGCCGTGTAGAGCCCCAGCCTGCGGCCGGTGAAACGCAGGGCGAGCATCGCGGCGATGGTGAGCACGCCGAAGCCCAACACCGCGTGGGGAGATCCGACCCCGCCGGGCGGCGCCGCCGCCGCGGCGACCGTGAGTGGCGCCAGGCCGCTCAGCAGCATGATGTCGGCGATGCGGCGGTCCTGCTGGGTGCGCGCCCGCATCTGCAGCATCAGCGAAACGCCCAGCACCACCGCGGCGATCACCGCGGAGTACGCCGTCGGCAGCCAGGAGTTGTGGTGCCACCGGTACCAGAGCAGCAAGCCCGACGCGGCCGTCACCCCGGCCGCGACCATCGACGCACCAACCTGCACCGCGACGACCGGATCGATCGCGGCAAACCGCTTGCTCAGGTTTGCCGCGACAGCGGTGGAGATGTGCTCGATGACCTGCGAGCGATGTTCGGTGTCCTGGATGAACCGGATCCACAGCCGGTCACCGTCGTAGACGTCCTGTTCGGTCAGGGACTGGGTGGCCCGCAACGGGCTGCCGTCCACCAGGCAGAGCGCCCACCTGCCGCGGCCCGTGGCCTCCAGCGGGGTCTCCCCGAGCTCCCTGAGCCGGCTGTTCACCACCTTCAGCAGTGGCTCGGTCATCACCGAGACGGGAGCGTTGGCGTCCAGGAGGACGCCGATCTGTACGCCCGCCCCGGCCATAACGCCGACCACGACCGCCCGAGGCTGCGAAACTCCCTCAACGTCAGGCTGTAGCGCTTCAACTACCGCAGTCATCGCCCTGAACCCCTTACCGTCGTGAATGTGTAACCCCGTGCCGCCAGCCGGGCGGGAGTCCGCGCCGGCCCGTTTTCCGGGGCGCTGCGGCCCCCGGGAAACTGCAGCTCGACCAATCCGAATTCCATCTACCCCGCCTCGCGATTAAAACCTTGGTGACAGTGGTTTGAGATTTGCTGAATCTCTTAGAGAAGTATGCCGTGTTGGCTTCTCAACCGCATGTTGAGTGCAAAGACATTGGTGAACTTTGTGTTTCGTCGAATGTCAGACCCTGCTGTGGGTTTTCCACTCCCCGTAGGGAAGTGTGTCCAGCACCGTCTTGACGCCCACCTGCACCAATTGGGGGGTCGCCGGACAGATGGCCAGCCAGGCCTCCCCCGACCCGGCCGTCCGTGCCTGCTGGTAAAGCGCGATGCGGCCGCCGGAACCGTCTTTGAGCGACAGCACCGAAGCACTGGGGCCCTTCGCATCGTCCCGGTACTGACGCGCGTACACCGCGACCTCGGCCGCGGGATCGGAAAGAGCCTGTCCCAACGCGGCCACGGTGGCGGCACTGATGCCCATCCGCCGCAGGTCGCCGCCGGAAAACACGTTGAAGCCGGACTCCTGCCACGACTTCGTGGCTTCCAGCATTTCTTCCAACGGCACGTTGACCGCATTGATCGCCGCGGGCTCGGCGTGGTGTATCGACTCCAGCGCGTCCAGGACCAGCGACGCGATCGAGGCGCTGTCCGCGATCGCGACGTCGTCGACGGTGATGTCGCCGCCGACCCGCACCGCGGACACCCAGTGCTGGCCGCGGCGGGCCAGCACTACCCGAAACTCGTTGTCGGGGATGTCTCGCGAGCCGGGCGGCTGGTTCTCGTCGTCGACCACGCCGTAGAGCAGCTTGCCCCGCGACAGCAGGGCGATGACCTCGAGGTCCGGCGCGGCCAGCACCCGCATTCGAGCGGCCACATGTTCGTTCACCTGGTCGTTTTCGACGATGCCCTGCTCGCGCATCACCGCCATCCCGGGATGCTCGTTGAGCCAGTCGCTCGAGTCGGTAGAAACGAATGGCCGGCACCGCAATTCCGGCGCGACGTGCCGGATGTCCAGGAGGGCCTGGAGCATCCAGAAACCGTCGACGTTAACGGTGATGTCGGTGCGGGCGGTCTGCTGATCCATCAATACCTCAAGGGTTCAAAGTGCACGGTAACCGCAGGACGCGGCAGCACACCAGATCTCGGTGTGCTGCCGCGCCTGAAGTTGGGGTTAGGCCCAGCTGGACCCAACGGCGCTGTCGGTGCTGGCCATGTTGCTGCCGGCGCTCTGCACCTTCTGCCCGTGGGCGTTGGCCTGCTCGTAGATCACCTGGAAGTTGCGACCCAACTGGGTGATGAACTCCTGGCAGGCCACCGAACCGGCACCGCCCCAGAAGTCACCCGCAGCAAGCACATCGCGAACGATGGCCTGGTGCTCAGCCTCCAGAGACGCGGCCTGGGCGCGGATCAAGGCACCGTGGGCGTCGACATCGCCGAACTGGTAATTGATTGTCATAACGGTGTTCTCCTAATGTCTGGAATGGTACGCAGCCGCGGTTTTAAGCGCTAGCTGCCGAGGATTTGCTGCGAGGCCTGCTCTTGCTGCTCGTAGTTGTTCGCGTCGCGGATCAGGCCGTCCCGCACTCCGTGGAGCATGTTGACGATGTTGCGGAAGGCCTGGTTGACCTGACCCATGGTGTCGTACGAGGTGGCCTGCGCCTGACCGCTCCAGCCGGAGCCGGCGATGTTCATCGAGGACGCCCACATCTTGCGAGCCTCGTCCTCAACCGTCTGGGCGTGCACCTCGAAGCGGCCCGCCATCGCCCGCATTTCGTGCGGGTCAGTCATAAAACGTGTTGCCATGTGGCTGTCTCCTTTTAAGTGAGTACTCAGATACTTGCTGTGGTTACGACGCTGGCCGGACCGGTCACGCGCTGGCGAGCCGCCGAGCCGAATGCAAAAGGATGATCCCCCCTTCCCGTCAGCCGGCGGCCACCGGTTGCTCTAACACGGTGAGACGGACGTCAAACCCGAACTCCGGCGTTTGAGTTGTCCGGCCGTCAGCCCCCGAGATCATCGGTAGCTGGGCGGTGAGGTGGGATTCCACGTCGAGACGCCTTGTCCCAGACCATCAACCGCCAACCGACTAGCCCGTGGCAGCTGCGTTGATTGCCTCGGTCGCAGCGTACGAGCCAGAACTGGTCGACAGCGTGTTCACGAATGCCTCGTGAATGGCGGCGGCCTGCGCGCTGACCGCCTGGTACATCTGCGCGTGCGCGGCGAACTGCGCCGCAGTCAGCGCTGACACCTCGTCGGCAGCGGCGGGCACCACCCCGGTCGTAGGGGCGGCGGCAGCCGCGTTCTGAGCGCTCAACGTTGAGCCAATGGCCTGCAAGTTTCCGGCCGCCGCAGCCAGAGCCTCGGGCTGTGTGGTCACGAACGACATACTTGGTTCCCTCCTAAGTTCAATCCCCGACTCTGCAGAGAGTAGATGACCGCGACCTCCGAAGCTCTTTCGGAAGCCGCCTGTTTGCAACTGTTCACTTGACGGTACGGCGAATTCATTTTTGGTAACGACACAGTAACAGCGTCTGACCTGGATCGCAGTACCTTGCAGTAGCGTCACAGCAAACTGTGACAGAGTCGGCAGGCAAAGTTGCTGGTGGACCTTGCCCAGCCGCTGTGGCACCGCAGTTCGCAATAAGATCTCGTTGCTCGCAAACTCCTTCCGCGCGGGCGGGACCGCCCACAGCATCCCGACGACCCAGGGCTCTCCGAAAGGGTTTTGAGTCCCTTGAGTAGAGGCATTAGGTCCTTTCCACACCCACGCCGGTTACGCGGTGCTGATCAGCCGGCGAAGGGGGGTCGGGCCATGACGGTGGGCCGGAATCCGTATCGGGGTCCGGCGCCGGCGTGGGTGCCAGAGCC
>NZ_LZKH01000016.1:0-30713 GCF_001672745.1 Mycobacterium sp. E1386 | reverse complement strand
CACCACATCACCGGCTGGACCACCACCCGCCGCACCGACATCGACGACCTCACCCTGGCCTGCGGCCCCGACAACCGCCTCGCCGAACAAGGCTGGACCACCCGCACCAACACCCGCGGCGAAACCGAATGGCTCCCACCACCCCACCTCGACCGAGGACAACCCCGAACCAACACCTACCACCACCCCGAACGATTCCTCCGCGACCCCGACGACGAGGAACCCGATTGACGCCCTGAGCGTCTGGGGCCGCGTGCGCTCGCAATCGCGACGACAGGCTCTGACACCATGAAGTCATGTACGACCTCGAAGACACCATTCGGCAACGGCATTCGACGCGGCTCTTCCTGCCCGACCCGGTACCGCGCCACCTGGTGCAGGAATCGCTGGAGCTGGCCATGCGCGCGCCGTCGAATTCGAACGTGCAGCCGTGGCACATGGTGTTCGTCTCCGGCGCGGCCCGCGAACGGTTGGTAGCCGCCATGCTGGAGAAGGCCCGCGCCGAACCGCCCCGCGTCCCGCAACTGCCCGCCGCGTTCGCTCACTTCCGGAGCGACACGGGCGCACAGGTTTACGGCTCGATGGGCATCGCGCGCCACGACAGCGAGGCCCGGCGCATCGCCGTGCTGCGCAACTGGGAGTTCTTCCGCGCACCGCTGGGCGGCATCGTGTGCATGCACCGCGACCTCGGCTACGCCGACAGCATGGGTGTCGGCATGTTCCTGCAGACGTTGTTGCTGGCGTTGACCGCACGCGGATTGGGCACCTGCGTGCAGGTGGCCATCGCCGGTTATCCCGACGTCGTGCGCGAGCAGCTCGAGATCCCGCCGGAGATGAACATCCTGTGCGGCCTGTCGATCGGCTACTCCGACCCCGACTTTCCCGCCAACAACCTGCACATCGGGCGAGACCCCGTGGACCGGCACGCCGTGTTCCTCGACGAGTGACTCACGAACCTTCGAAGTTGACGTCCTTGGTCACGGCTTTCCACTCTTCGATCGACGACGACAGCGCGGTGATCTTGTCGCGCATGGCCTTGAGCACGTCGCGGCCCAACAGCAGCCGCAGCGGTGGCTCGTCGAGCGTGGTCACCATCAGCACCGCCTCGGCGACCTTCTTGGGATCACCGGGGAGGTGATCGGCGAATTGCTTGATCAAGTCCTTGCGGGCCGCCACGTCGGCGTAATCGGCTATCGGGGTGCCCGACTCCTTCATCGACCGCGTCGCCCAATCGGTGCGGAAGGCGCCCGGCTCGATGGCGGTCACCTTGATCCCGAGCGGCCGCACCTCGGTGGCCAGCGCCTCGGTGATCGCCTCCAGCGCGAACTTCGTCGACGAGTAGTACGCATTGGGCGGGTTGGCCACCAGACCGGTCATCGACGACATGTTGATGATGTGCCCGGAGCCGCGGGCACGCATGGCCGGCAGCACCGCCTTGATCATATTGACCGCGCCGAAGTAGTTGACCTCGAACAGCTTTCGGACCTCGGCGTCCTCGCCCTCCTCCACCGCGGACAGGTAGCCGTGACCGGCGTTGTTGACCAGGACGTCGATGCCGCCGAACGCCGCGTCGGCCGCCGACACCGCCGCCGCGATCTGCCCGGGGTCCGTCACGTCGAGCGCGACGGCGAGCGCCCGGTCGCCGAACTCGTCGGCGAAGTCGCGCACCGAGTCGGCGCGGCGCGCGGTCACCACCACGCTGTGGCCGGCTTCCAGTGCGGCGCGGGCGATTTCGCGGCCGAATCCGGTGGAGCATCCGGTGATCAGCCAGCGCGACATCAGGCCGACCCTTCCGGCAGGCGGCGCAGATACGCGGTCCGCCGCGCGGCGAGCTGCGCGCCCCGTTCCTGCGGGCTCACCCGGGGCAGGTGGGGCACCTCGGTTTCGAGCCGGTCCAGCTTGACCACCCGCCCGCGGGCCCCGAGGTCTTCGCGCGGCCCCGCCTCGCCGAATTCCGCCATGCGCAGGGTCAAGATGCCCTCGCGCAGACCGTCGGAGTCTATCCAGTTGGCCACGCCGGGATCGGCGGGCGCGATCACGTAGGTGTAGCTGCCGTCCTCGTTGGCGACCGATTGCGCCTTGTTGAGGCTGCCGGTGCGGTCGAGGATGTTCAGCGTGGTGCCCCAGATGTTGCTCAGCGGCACCGTGAAGTACTCGGCGCCACCGTCATTGAGGTCCACCACGAACGCCTCGTCGGGCGCGAGGTCGAAACGACCCATGACGTAGACCTGGTTGCGCATCGCGCCGACCTTGTCGGCCGACCAGGCCAGGTCGAAGTGGTTGGCAGGCATCTTGTACACGCCGTGGCTGAGCTTGCCGGTGAAGTTGGCGAAGTAGTCCATCATCGCCGCGGTGGCCTCGGCCTGCTCGTCGAGCGTGCGCGCCGGTGTCGCCGGTGGCCCCCCGAGCCGTTGCACCTCAAGGTGATTGGGGTCGTCGCGGCCCCAGTCCAGCAGCACATCCCGGATGTAGAACTCGTGCGCCGCGGGGGAGGTCTGCACGTGATTGGGCCGCCCGCCCGCGGGATCGGCGTCCACCGTGATGGTGAAGCTGCCGTCGGAGTCGACGCGCATGGTGCGTCCGTTCAACACGTCGACGGTGCCCATGTGGGCATCCCAGAGCGTGAAGTAGTTTTCTGTCATGCGGTGCTCGCCCACCCAGCCGTGGATTTCGTAGCGTTCGTCACCCGAGATCGGGATCACCCGGTACACGCTGTCCGGATTGTCGATGCCCCAGCGTGATCCGGGGATGCGCCGTCCGTCGACGGGGTGCGCCAGCCGGGTGATGCAGCTGACTTTGGGCCGCAGCTTGTCCTGGTTGGACGACCACACCGCCGCCGAGAACATCACCTCGGCGAACGCGTCGTCGAACCGTTCCCGCATCGCGTCGGATGCCTTGGCGCGACCCAGCCAGGTCTCGGCCACCGTCCGATAGGCGGCCTTGACGGTCGGGTGCTCGATCAGGTCCAGGGCGGCCAGTTCCTGTTCGTGTTGGGATATCGTCGCGACGGGGTCGTCACGCATGCGCCGTTCCTCCGATGCACTGCTCAAAATGCTTGGTACACAACGCGATCAGAACTTCAAATGCTGGCTGACGTCGCCGACCTGATCGATGAACATGGTGCGGCTGTCGAACCGCCAGGCGCCGTCCACCCGCGCGAACGTGTCCTTGTAGTGCCCGGTCACGATCACCTGGAGCGGCAGGTCGGGGGTGGCCTGCGTGACGCAGTAGTAGGACGTGCTGCGGGCGGTCCCTTCGGCCTCGTCGATGTGCAGCTGCACGTTGGTGGTGTTGTGCTTGGTCTTGGGGGTGCCATCGGGGTAGATGCGCGTGGCCATCTCGTACATCTCGCGCACCCGGGCGGCCCCGGCGAACACCGTCTCCGGTGGACCGTCCTCCACGCCGCAGATGCGGCCGTGCTCGAAAAGCCGGGCCACGCCGTCCAGGTCGCCACCGTCGAGAAGCTCGGCGTAGGTGTAGATGAGGTTGGTGATCTCGGTTGCGCTGTCACTCATGTGGAATCACCTTTACACCCGTCTCCTCCGCTTCCGCGAACAATGGTGGCAGAGCCGGTCCAATTTACATAGAACCGACCATTACTCTTGATCGCCGTGACGTTACCTTGGACGCCGAGCCGACTCGGCAACCTGACCGGCAAGCGAATCGTGGTGACCGGAGCGACCAACGGCGTCGGGCTGGGCACCGCCCGTGCCCTGGCCAAAGCCGGCGCGCACGTGATTCTGGCGGTGCGCAACACCGAGTTGGGCGAGCAACGCGCCGCCGAGATGGGCGGCTCGACGTCGGTGGACAGGGTCGACCTCGCCGACCAATCGTCGGTGCGCGCCTTCGCGAAGTCGATCGACGACGACATCGACATTTTGATCAACAACGCCGGCGCGCTGACCGACCGCCGCACCGATACGGTCGACGGATTCGAGATGACGCTGGGCACCAACCTGCTCGGACCGTTCGCCCTGACCAACCTGCTGCTGCCCAGAGTGCGCACGCAGATCATCAACGTCGGCTCCGACGCGCACCGGTCGGCGACGCTACACATGGACGACCTGCACCTGCGCCGGCACAAATGGACCCGGCTGGGCGCGTACGCGCAGTCGAAGCTAGCGGTCATGCTGTGGGGATTGGAGCTGGACCGCCGGTTGCGCGCCGCCGGGTCGCCGATCGTCACGCAGCTCACGCACCCGGGATGGGTCGCCTCGAATCTGTCGCAGCTCGGCGACTCGCCAGTGATGGCGGCGGCCCACAAAGTGGTCAAGGTGGTGGCCGACCGGCTGGCCAACGACATCGACGAGGGGGCGGCACCCACGCTGTACTGCATCAGCGAACCGGTGCCCCCGGGCAGCTACGTCGGGGTCACCGGCAGGTTCGGGCTGCGCGGCGGGCCGGTGCTGATCGGCCGGTCACCGGTTGCCTGCGACTATGACACGGCCGCTCGCCTGGTGGCCTTCGCCGAAGAACAAACCGGCACGAAGCTGGAGGTATAGCCATGGGTGAACTCGACAACAAGGTCGCCGTCATCACCGGTGCGGCGCGCGGCCAGGGCCGCAGTCACGCCGTCGCCCTGGCCGACCAGGGCGCCGACATCATCGCGGTGGACATCTGCGCCGACATCGAGGCGATTCCGTACCCGCTGGGGACCAAATCGGATCTCGACGAGACCGCGCGGCTGGTCGAAGCCACGGGCCGCAAGGTGGCGCCCGTCGTCGCCGACGTCCGCGACCTGCCGCAGCTCGAGGCCGCGGTGCAAAGCGGAATCGACGACGTCGGCGAGGTGGACATCGTCATCGCCAACGCCGGAGTGGTGGCGATCGGCGACCCGGAAGCCCATTCCGAGCCGGTGTTCAACACGATCGTCGACACCAACCTCAAAGGCGTGTGGCACACGTTGTTGGCGACGGTCCCTTCGGTCATCCGCAAGGGGCAGGGCGGGTCGATCGTGCTGGTCAGCTCG
Source organism: Mycobacterium sp. E1386 (assembly GCF_001672745.1). Lineage (NCBI taxonomy): Bacteria > Bacillati > Actinomycetota > Actinomycetes > Mycobacteriales > Mycobacteriaceae > Mycobacterium > Mycobacterium sp. E1386. The sequence continues at coordinate 25,744 of NZ_LZKH01000016.1, read as the reverse complement.
TCGCAGGGGCTGACCGGCCGGGGCGGCGACGGCAGCGCGGCGATGTTCGCCTACGCCGCGTCCAAGCACGGGGTGGTGGGGTTGATGCGGTCAGCGGCCAATGCTTATGCGCCGCACAAGATTCGGGTCAACTCGGTGCATCCGAGCGGTGTCATGACGCCGATGATCCTCAACGACTTCGTCGTCAACCGAATGCTGGAGAACCCCAACCCGGCCGTCTCGCAGATGCTGCTGCCCGACGTGCCGCTGGTCGAGTCGCAGGACGTGACGGAAGCGGTGTTGTGGCTGGTCGGCCCCCGCGCCCGCTACGTGACGGGCGTGTCGATACCCGTGGACGCCGGGCACGTCGTGATGTAGCTGCGGTCTAGCCCGATGGTGGCGACCCGCCTGCGCCCGGCTGGGATGTTGCTGCCGCGTCCGCGGCAGCGCCCCTAGCCCCGGACGACCTTGCCGGCCTTGATGCAGGACGTGCAGACGTTCAGGCGCTGCTTGTTGCCGCCCGGTCGGGTGACAACGTGCACGGTCTGGACGTTGGGGTCCCACCGACGGCTGGTGCGGCGGTGGGAGTGCGACACCGACTTACCGAAGCCGGGGCCTTTCCCGCAGATGTCGCACACAGCGGCCATGGTTCAAGCTCCTCAAATCTCGGGGGTCCGGCTCGGCGGTCTCACACGTGGCCGGGACAGCCCGGGACAACCGGGCCCAACCAGGATACCGATTGTCCTGGCAACCACCAAAACGATCGCCGCCGCTGTCGCCCTGTCTGGCTAGGCTCAATGGGTCGGATCGCCCCGCCGGCGGGTGGTGGTCACGGGCGCCCGTTGCCCGGGCCGCCGGGCTACGCTGGCGCCCACCGGGAGCTGGGTGTCGAGGAGGTGGGTAACACTGGGACCGTCGGAGCGTCTGCTGGACGCGATCACCTTGCGGGACTGGGCGCACACCGCCGTCAGCGACCTGATCACCCACATCGATGAGATCAACCGGCTCAATGTCTTCCCGGTTGCCGATTCCGACACCGGCGCGAACATGCTGTTCACCATGCGCTCGGCGCTGGCCGAGGCCAACGCGGGCATCAATGCCGAGGGCGGCTCGGCCTGCGTCGCCAGGACCGCCGCGGCGATGTCGGCCGGTGCGCTCAACGGCGCCCGGGGCAATTCCGGCGTGATCTTGTCCCAGATCCTGCGGGGGATCGCCGACGTCACCGCCCTCGCGGCCGCCGATTCCGGCGGTGAGCTGCCCCACATGGCTGCCGACGTCCTCGGGGCGTCGTTGCGGCGCGGCGTGGACCTGGTGATCGCATCGATGGGCGGGGACGAGGTCCCGGGGACCATCGTCTCGGTGCTGCGGGCCGCGGCGGACGCGGTCGGGGAGTGCGCCCAGGCCGGGGAAGGGCTCGCCCCGGCGATCATCGCCGCCGGCGATGCGGCGGTCGTGGCGCTGGAGAAGACACCCGAACAGCTCGACGTGCTCGCCGACGCCGGTGCGGTGGACGCCGGCGGGCGGGGCCTGCTGGTGCTGCTGGACGCCCTGCGCACCACGGTCACGGGCCAGGCGCCCGCCCGAACCGTCTACGAGTTGACGCCGCGGGCACCGCAACCGGAAGGCGCCGCCGAGCGGCCGGCACCGCAGTTCGAGGTGATGTACCGGCTGGACGGATGCGATCCGGCCGCGGCGGACGCGCTGCGCGACCGGCTCGGGGAACTGGGCGACTCCGTGGGCATCGCCGCCGCGCCGTCGTCGGCCGATTGCACCTACTCGGTGCACGTGCACACCGACGACGCCGGCGCCGCCGTCGAGGCGGGGCTGGGGGCGGGGCGGCTGAGCCGCATCGTGATCTCTGCGTTGAGCTCCGGCGGCACTGGGCTGCCGGCCGGCGGCTGGACACGGGAACGCGCGGTGTTGGCCGTGGTCGACGGCGACGGTGCCGCCGAGCTGTTCGGCGGCGAGGGCGCCTGTGTGCTGCAGCGCGATGCGGCCGCGGGCGAGCCGGTCACCAACATCAGCGCCCACCAGCTGATGCGGGCGGTCGTCGACACCGGTGCCGCGCAGGTCATGGTGCTCCCCAACGGCTACGTGCCCGCGGAAGAGCTGGTGGCCGGGTGCACCGCGGCCATCGGGTGGGGTATCGACGTCGTGCCGATCCCGACGGGGTCGATGGTGCAGGGGCTGGCCGCGCTGGCCGTGCACGAAACCGGCCGGCAGGCGGTGGACGACGGCTACACGATGGCCCGCGCCGCCGGTGCGGCCCGGCACGCATCCGTGCGCATCGCCACCGAGAGTGCGTTGACCTGGGCGGGCCGCTGCCAGCCGGGCGACGGCCTGGGAATCGCGGGGGACGAGGTGTTGATCGTGGCCGCCGACGCGATCGCGGCCGCCATCGGCCTGCTCGACCTCTTGCTGGCCTCCGGCGGCGACCTGGTGACGGTGCTGGTCGGCGCCGAGATCGACACCGAGGAGAACGCCGCGGCCGTGGGCGACATCCTGGAAAAACACATGCACGACCATCACCCGGGAACCGAACTCGTCACCTACCGCACCGGCCATCGCGGTGATGCGCTTTTGATCGGGGTCGAGTAGCCGTGGTGGCGCTGGGTGACCGGCTGGACTTCGTGGTGGGCGCCAAGGCCGCCGACCAGCTCGACGAGGAGTTCGGCATCCGGACTGTCGATGATCTGCTGCGACACTATCCGCGCAGCTACACCGAGGGCGCGACCCGGTGGGACGCGGACGATCAACGCCCGCCGGCCGGCGAACACATCACCATCGTCGACACGATCATCGAAACCAAGACCTGGCCGATGAAGAAGACCCCGAAGAAGGTCTGCCACCGCATCACCCTCGGTGCCGGCCGCAACAAGGTGACCGCGACGTTCTTCAACGCGAACTATCTGAAGAAGGACCTGACCGAAGGCACCAAGGTGATGCTCTCCGGGGAGGTCGGATTCTTCAAGAACGTGATGCAGCTGACGCACCCGGCGTTCCTCATCCTCGACTCCCCGGACGGCAAGAACCGCGGCACCAGCTCCCTGAAGAACATCGCCATAGCCTCGCAAGCCACCACCGGCGAGGTGCAGATGGCGGCCTTCGAGCGAGCCTTCTTTCCGATCTATCCGGCGACCACGAAGTTGCAGAGCTGGGACATCTTCCGGTGCGTGCGCCAAGTACTCGACGTCCTGGATCCGGTGGACGACCCGCTGCCCGCCGACCTGCGCGGCCGTTACGGCCTGGTCTCCGAAGACCGGGCGTTGCGCGACATCCATTTGGCGGAAGACGAGGCGGCGCGGAGGCGGGCGCGGGAGCGCCTGACCTTCGACGAAGCCGTCGGATTGCAATGGGCGCTGGTCGCCCGGCGGCACAGCGAGCTGTCGGAATCGGGGCCCCCGGCACCACCGCGCCCCGACGGCCTGTCCGCAGAACTGTTGCGGCGGTTGCCGTTTGAGCTCACCGCGGGACAACGCGACGTGCTCGACGTGTTCGCGCGGGAGCTGTCGGCCACCCGGCCGATGAACCGCCTGCTCCAGGGTGAGGTCGGTTCGGGCAAGACCATCATCGCGGTGCTGGCCATGCTGCAGCTTGTCGACGCCGGTTATCAGTGCGCGTTGCTTGCCCCCACGGAAGTCCTTGCCGCCCAACACTTGCGGTCGATCAATGACGTGCTCGGCCCATTGGCGATGGCGGGCCAGCTCGGCGGCGCGGACAACGCGACCCGGGTCGCCCTGCTCACCGGTTCTATGACGGCGGCGCAGAAGAAGCAAGTCCGTGACGAGGTGGCAAGCGGTCAGGTGGGGATCGTCGTCGGCACGCATGCGCTGTTGCAGGACGCGGTGGAATTCCACAACCTCGGCATGGTGGTGGTCGACGAGCAACACCGGTTCGGTGTCGAACAGCGAGACCAGTTGCGCGCCAAGGCCCGTCCCGGCGTCACCCCGCACCTGCTGGTGATGACGGCGACACCGATACCGCGCACGGTCGCGTTGACCGTCTACGGCGACCTGGAAACCTCGACGCTGCGCGAGCTTCCGCGCGGACGACAGCCGATCACCAGCAACGTCATCTTCGTCAAGGACAAGCCCGCGTGGCTCGAGCGGGCCTGGCGGCGCATCATCGAAGAGGTCGCCGCCGGGCGTCAGGCCTACGTGGTGGCGCCGAGGATCGACGAGACCGACGATTCGGAGAAGCAGGAGCAGAACGTCAGACCGTCGGAGACCGCCGAGGGTCTCTACGCCCGGCTGCGTTCCGGCGAGCTGGCCAACGTGCGTCTTGGGCTGATGCACGGGCGGTTGTCCGCCGACGAGAAGGACGCCGCGATGGGGGCGTTTCGGGCCGGCGAGATCGATGTGCTGGTGTGCACCACGGTCATCGAGGTGGGCGTGGATGTTCCCAACGCCACGGTGATGCTCGTGATGGACGCCGACCGCTTCGGCATCAGCCAGCTGCATCAGCTGCGCGGCCGCATCGGCCGCGGCCAGCATCCCAGCCTGTGCCTGCTCGCCAGCTGGGTTTCGCCGGAGTCACCGGCGGGCCGGCGGCTTTCCGCCGTCGCCGACACCTTGGATGGGTTCGCGCTCGCCGACCTGGACCTCAAGGAGCGCCGGGAGGGCGACGTCTTGGGCCGCAACCAGTCCGGTCGCGCGATCAATCTGCGCTTGCTCTCGTTGGCCGACCACCGCGACGTCATCGAGGCCGCGCGCGACTTCTGCGTGCGAGCCTATGCCGATAATCCGGCCAACCCCGAATTGGCCTTGCTGGCAGCGCCTTTCGTAACCACTGACCGGATCGAATACCTGGACAAGTCATGACCGCCGGCGACGATGCAGTGGGGGTACCGCCCGCTTGCGGGGGACGTAGCGATGAGGAGGAGTGGCGCTTGTGAACCGCAAGGTGCTGCTGTGGTTGTCCGCGGTCGCGGCGCTCGCTCTGCTGGTGGCCTACCAGACGGTCGGATCCTCGACCGCCAGGCACGCCGCCGAATACGCTGCGCGCGCCGACGTTCCCACAGTGCAACCCGGCACCGACGTGCTCGCGGGCATCGCGGTGCTACCGCTGCGCGCACACCGGTACGACTACCGCAGGGCGGCGTTCGGCGATGCGTGGGACGACGACAACGACGCCCCGCTGGGGCACAACGGCTGCGACACCCGCGACGACATCCTCAACCGCGACCTCGTCGACAAGACGTATGTGTCGACCAAGCGGTGTCCGGACGCGGTGGCCACCGGCATCCTGCACGACCCGTATACCAACACAACCATCGCGTTTCAGCGCGGCGCCAAGGTCGGCGAGGCGGTGCAGATCGACCACATCGTCCCGCTCGCCTACGCGTGGGACATGGGCGCCTATGCCTGGCCGGCGGGCGAGCGGCTGCGTTTCGCCAACGATCCGGCCAACCTGCTGGCCGTCCAGGGACAGGCCAATCAGGACAAGGGCGACGCGCCGCCGGCGCTGTGGATGCCGCCGAATGCCGCCTTCGCCTGCCAGTACGCCATGCAGTTCATCGCCGTGCTGCGCGGCTATTCGATACCGGTGGACCAGCCGTCGACTAGGGTATTGCGGCAGGCGGCCGCCACCTGCCCGGCGGGCTAGGTCAGGTGCCGTCGTAGGTGTTCGGATCCGGGCGCAGCCGGGTGCCGTCGTTAAGCCCGTTGATGGCGTCCATGTGCTCGGCGGCCAACTCGAAGTCGAACACGTCGAGGTTCCCGGCGATGTGCTCGGGATTGGCGGACCGGAAGACGACCGCGTTGCCCAGCTGCAGGTTCCACCGCAGCAGCACCTGCGCCGGCGTCTTGCCGTACTCGCCGGCAACGGACGTCACCGTCGGGTTGTCGTTCAACTTGCCGAGCGCGAGCGGTGTGTAGGCCTGCGTAACCACGTTGTGTTCGGCGTTGGTCTTGCGCAGCGCTTCCTGGTTGAGCAGCGGGTGCAACTCGACCTGGTTGACGACCGGGGTCACAAAGCTCAGGTCGATGACGTCCGTCACGTGAACGTCGGTGAAGTTCGAGACGCCGATCGAACGCGCGAGCCCGTCCCCGCGGCACTGGATCAGCCCGCCAAAGGAATTCACGTACTCGCCGCGTGACGGGACCGGCCAGTGGATCAGGTACAGGTCGAGATAATCGAGCCCCAGCCGCTCCAGGCTCTCCTTGCAGGCCTCCATGGATCGCAGGAACCCGTGGTCGGCGGTGGCGAGTTTGGTGGTGACGAATAGTTCGGCACGCGGAATCCCGGAGGCCGCGATCGCGCGGCCCACGGCCGCTTCGTTGCCGTAGGCCGAGGCGGTGTCGATCAGCCGGCAACCCATCTCCAGCGCAGCCGAGACCGCGCGCTCGGTCTCGTCCTCCGACAAATCCGCGACGCCGAGACCAAGGACGGGCATCGTGTTTTCGTCATTAAGAGCTATGGAGGGCACGGCAACGCCCGATTCGCCAGCCAATGTATTCACCTGCCTATGAAATTGAACGTTCGTGGACCAAACCGGATGTCGTCATCGAGCGAGAAGATCGACGCCATTCCATCGGCGCGATATTACCGGGCTGCAAAGTACCACCTCGTCAAACACCGCGGAGGGGCGCAGTGATATCGGACCTGGTCCGCGTTTCGCATAATCGTCACCCGTAGTGTTGGTCACACGGCGCACCGGAACCGGCAACCGTCCTATCGGTCGTGCAGCGCCCGGCATCAACGGCACTGTTCGGCGGGCAGCGGACACCCGTCGGTCGTCGAGCGTTACGACGTTTTATTCGAGGGAGTATCCATGACCAAGAGCGTGCCAGCGCCGGACCTGCACCTCGGTGTGAAGCACACGCCCATGCGCCTGGCCAGTCGCATGCAGGGCGCGGTCTCCACGATCGGTGTCAAGGTCATTCCCTGGATCCCGACCCCCGCCAAGCGCGCGTTGTTCGGTGGCCGCTCGGTGACCATCGACGGCAACACGCTGGACCCCACGCTTCAGCTGATGCTCTCCGGTCTGCGCGCCGTCGGCATCGACGGCCTGGTCGTCGACGACGACCCGGGCGCGTCGCGCGCTCAGATGCGCCAGCTGTCGCTCGAGCTTCCCGGGCCGCAGATCCACGTCGACGTCGAGGAGCTATCGCTGCCCGGGCCCGCCGGCGAGATCCCGGCGCGGCACTACCGCCCCGCCAACGGCGCGTCCGCGCCCGTGCTGGTCTTCTACCACGGCGGCGGATGGTCGATCGGTGATCTGGACTCCTACGACGCGCTGTGCCGGCTGACGTGCCGTGACGCCGGCATCCACGTGCTGTCGATCGACTACCGGCTGGCTCCCGAGCATCCGGCGCCGGCCGCGATCGAGGACGCCTACGCCGCCTTCAGTTGGGCATACGACCACGCCGGGGAACTCGGCGCCGCGCCCGGCCGGGTCGCGGTCGGCGGCGACAGTGCGGGCGGCAACCTGGCCGCCGTCGTCTGCCAACGGGCGCGCGACCAGGGTGACCCCGCCCCCGTGCTGCAGTGGCTGATCTACCCGCGGACCGACTTCACCGCGCAGACCCGTTCGATGGGCCTGTTCGCCCGCGGATTCCTGCTGACCAAGCGCGACATCGATTGGTTCGAGTCGCAATACCTCAGGCGTTCGGGCATCGACCGGGCGGACCCGCAGGTTTCGCCGCTGCTGGCCGAATCGCTGGCCGGGCTGGCGCCCGCGCTGATCGCGGTCGCCGGTTTCGACCCATTGCGCGACGAAGGCGAGAGCTACGCGATGGCCCTGCAGGCCGCCGGGACCGCCGTCGATCTCCGGTGCATGGGGTCGCTGACGCACGGCTTCGCCAATCTGTTCCAGCTCGGCGGCGGTAGCGCGTCCGCGACCACCGAATTGATTTCCGCGCTGCGGGCCCACCTGAGCCGGGTCTGACCTTTTGTGCGGTCGCCGCCGGTAATCTAGAGGCGCCCACGAACGAGTGACGTCCACCAACGAACGACACCCCGAGCACCGAAGGATCACGGAGACTGTGGCCGACAAATCCAAACGCCCCCCGCGCTTTGACATGAAGGCCGCCGACGGTAAATCGGGCCGACTCGTTCAGATCGGCGGGACCGCCGTCGTCGTCATCTTCCTCGTCGCGCTGGTCTCTTACATCGTGGTCACGCACCACAAGAAGACCGCCGCCATCGGCGCGGGCGACACGGTGCGGGTGACGTCGAGCAAGCTGGTCACCGAGCCCGGGACGAGCAACCCCAAGGCCGTGGTCACGTTCTACGAGGACTTCCTCTGCCCGGCCTGCGGCAACTTCGAGCGCACCTTCGGCCCGACGGTGTCCAAGCTCATCGACGTCGGCGCCATTGCGGCCGACTACTCCATGGTGTCGATCCTCGACAACTCCAGGAACCAGAATTATTCGTCGCGGGCGGGCGCCGCGGCCCTGTGCGTGGCCGACGAGTCCATTGACGCGTTCCGCCGATTCCACACCGCGCTCTACACCACCGACCTCCAGCCCAGCGAACGCGGCACCAGCTTTCCCGACAACGCCCGGTTGATCGAGCTCGCGCGCGAGGCCGGCGTCGTGGGCAAGGTGCCCGATTGCATCAACAGCGGCAAGTACATCGCCAAGGTCACGGGGGAGGCGGCGGCCGCGAAGATCAACGCAACGCCGACCATCAAGATCAACGGCGACGATTACGACCCGTCAACGCCTGATGCGCTGGTCGCGAAGATCAAGAGCATCGTGGGCGACGTGCCGGGCATCGACGGCGCCGCGACCCCCGCGGCGACGTGACCACCCCGGTGTCAGCCCAAACCGCCGGCCTGACACCGGAATCGGGTCCCGAAGCGCGCGTGCCGGTGCCGAGCGCGTGGTGGGTGCTGATCGCCGGTGTGATCGGTTTGGTGGCCTCCGCGACGCTGACCGTGGAGAAGATCGACCTTTTGCTCAACCCGGCATACGTGCCGTCGTGCAACTTCAACCCGATCCTGTCGTGCGGTTCGGTGATGGTCACGCCGCAGGCTTCGGTGCTGGGATTTCCCAATCCGCTGCTGGGCCTTGGGGCGTTCACCGTAGTCGTCGTCACCGGGTTGCTGGCCGTGACCAAAGTGCCTCTGCCGCAATGGTATTGGATCGGATTGACGATCGGGCTGGTGATCGGGGCGGCGTTCGTGCACTGGCTGATCTACGAAAGCCTGTACAGCATCGGCGCCTTGTGCCCGTACTGCATGGTGGTCTGGGCGGCCACCATGACGCTCCTGGTGGTCGTTGCGTCGATCGTGTTCCGGCCGGCGCTGCAACGCCGGGGACGCGGTGTGGCGTGGGTGCTGTACCAATGGCGGTGGTCCATCGCCGCGCTGTGGTTCACCGCGGTGTTTTTGCTGATCATGGCGCGGTTTTGGGACTATTGGTCGACGTTGCTGTAAGTGTTGGCGGGTGACCCGGATCATCGGCGGCGTGGCGGGCGGCCGGCGCATCGCCGTCCCGCCGCGAGGGACCAGGCCGACCACCGACCGCGTGCGTGAGTCGCTTTTCAACATCTTGACCGTGCGGCGTGAACTGAACGGCGTCGCGGTGCTCGACCTTTATGCCGGTTCGGGCGCACTGGGATTGGAGGCGCTGTCGCGTGGCGCCGCCTCGGTGCTGTTCGTGGAATCGGATCAGCGCAGCGCTTCCGTCATCGCACGCAACATCGACGCGCTCGGTTTGCCCGGCGCGGCGGTCCGCCGCGGCGCGGTCGCGACCGTCCTGGCGGCCGGGACCGAGAGCCCGGTCGACCTCGTTCTGGCCGACCCGCCCTACGGCGTGGAGGCCGCCGAGGTGGAAGCCGCGCTGGCCGCTTTGGACGCCCACGGCTGGGCAGCGGCCGGAACCGTGGCGGTGGTGGAGCGGCCGGCGTCCGGCGCGCCGTTGACCTGGCCGGCCGGCTGGTCCGTGTGGTCGCCGCGCGTGTATGGCGACACCCGCTTGGAGATGGCCGAACGACTGTGAGGCGGGCGTGTACCGTCTGTCGTCATGAGTGGCGCGGTATGCCCGGGGTCGTTTGATCCGGTGACGTTGGGCCACATCGACGTCTTCGAGCGGGCGGCGGCTCAGTTCGACGAGGTGGTGGTGGCGATCCTGACCAATCCCGCCAAGAAGGGGATGTTCGAGCTCGACGAGCGGATCGCGATGATCAACGAGTCGACGACGCATCTGCCCAACCTGCGCGTCGAGGCCGGGCAGGGCCTGGTAGTCGACTTCGTCAGGTCGCAGGGGATGACCGCCATCGTGAAAGGCCTGCGCACCGGTACCGACTTCGAATACGAGCTGCAGATGGCGCAGATGAACAAGCACATCGCCGGCGTCGACACGTTTTTCGTCGCGACGACGCCCCGGTATTCGTTCGTGTCGTCGTCGTTGGCCAAAGAGGTTGCGCTGTTGGGCGGCGACGTCTCGGAACTACTGCCCGAACCGGTCAATCGCCGCCTGCGCGAAAAGCTTGCCGGCCGCTCCTGAAGCTTTGCACCGCAAACGCACACTCGCGCAATCGCTTTGCGCCGACAGCTAGTGGCACTCGTGATCGTGATCGTGCCCGCCATCGGGGGAGCCGCCCATCATCCGCGCCATCGGGACTCCGCCCGTCGCGACGAACCGGACCACCAGAACGGCCGCGACGGCAAGGAAGGCGATGTTGAGCCAGGTCGTATAGTTCCACGAAATCGTCGCTTCCATAACCGTGGCGTTGCGCTGTTTCGGAATGAGACTCGTTGCGCCGAAGAGCAACTCGACCAGATAGCCCGCGGCGACCATCGCGGCGTAGAAGGTGCCCAGCAGCGTCAGCATCATCCTGGTGCCGTAGTACTTGCGGTAGATGTTCAGGATCGGCACGATCAGCAGGTCGGCATAGATGAACGCGATCACGCCGCCGAAACTGATGCCCCCGTTCCAGAGCACCGCCGCGAGCGGGACATTGCCGATCGAGCAGACGAACGACGCGATGGCCACGATCGGCCCCACCAGGGGTCCCCAAATCGCCGACCATCCGGGGTGGTCGGCCAAAAAGAAGACCTGCCAAAACTTTTCGGGCACCCAGGCCGCGATGGCCCCCGCGATCAACAAGCCCAGCACGAGGTCGCGCAGGATCGCCAACCACTCCATCGCGAAGACGTGTGAGACGGAGGTGAAGCCCTCCGCGGAAAACAGCCGGCGAGCGAACGGGCCCTGCTTCTTGATGGACATGTCCATGGCGGCATGGCCTTCCATCGAGCCGGCGATCCCGCGGTCGGCCTGCTCGCGGGCGGCATCGATGAGGCGCGAGCGCACGAACAGCCGGAACAAGACGGCGAGCACCACGATCATCAGCGGGCCCCCGACGAACTCCGCGGCGGTGAACTGCCAGCCCATCAGCAGGGCCAGGATGATGCCCAGTTCCACCACCAGGTTGGTGGAACCGATCTCGAATGCCATGGCTGCGGTGAAGCTGGCGCCTTTGCGGAAGAGGGATCGGGCCAACGCCACCGCGGCGTACGAGCATGACGACGATGCCGCGCCGAGGCCGGCGGCCAGCGCCAGGGTGCGGGGTCGGTCGTCGCCCAGCAGCGCCACGATGGTCGAGCGCCGCACCACCGCCTGCACCACCGCCGAAAGGGCAAAGCCCAGGATCAGCGCCCAGAGGATCTCCCACGTCATAGACCCCGCCACCGCCAAGGCGTGTCCGACCGCTGCTAGCACGAGTTCTCATCCTCCCCGTCGGTTGGCTGGGCCCCCAAAACTTATACCCCCCCGGGGTATTGGTCAAGCGCTGCGAAGTGCGCTGGCCAGCGCCTCGGGCCACCGCGATCCCTAGAATGGCCGCAACAGGTGCGGCCAAACTTGGCGGCACGGACGGGCGTTTCGATGCATTTCACCGATGACCACGAGTCCGCGGCGGGGTTTCTGCGGTGTTTTGCGTCGTTGTCGCGGCCAAATGTCCGACACACCGCCTCGCCACCGCTGTCACAAAGGCAACACCAGGCACACTGGTAACAACACGTTTTTGCAGACGCCAGGAGGAAATGGCCGTGTACAGAGTCTTTGAAGCGCTCGACGAATTGAGCGCCATCGTTGAAGAAGCACGCGGCGTTCCGATGACGGCCGGCTGCGTGGTGCCGCGCGGTGACGTGCTGGAACTGATCGACGACATCAAGGATGCGATCCCCGGCGAGCTGGATGACGCCCAGGACGTGCTCGACGCGCGCGACTCGATGCTGCAGGACGCCAAGTCGCACGCCGACTCCATGGTTTCTTCGGCGACCACCGAGTCGGAGTCGATGCTCAACCACGCCCGCGCGGAGGCCGACCGGCTGTTGTCTGACGCGAAAGCGCAGGCCGACCGCATGGTGAGCGAGGCGCGCCAGCACAGCGAGCGGATGGTCGGCGAGGCGCGCGAGGAGTCGATGCGCATCGCCACGGCGGCCAAACGCGAGTACGAGGCCAGCGTCGGCCGGGCGCAGGCCGAGGCCGACCGGCTGCTCGAGAACGGCAACATCTCCTACGAGAAGGCCGTGCAGGAGGGCATCAAGGAGCAGCAGCGACTGGTGTCGCAGAACAGCGTGGTGGAGGCGGCCAATGCCGAGGCCACCCGCCTCATCGACTCGGCGCACGCCGAGGCCGATCGGTTGCGCGGTGAATGCGACATCTACGTCGACAACAAGCTCGCCGAGTTCGAGGAATTCCTCAACGGCACCCTGCGCTCGGTCGGGCGCGGTCGTCACCAACTCCGGACGGCGGCCGGTACGCACGACTACGCGGTGCGCTAGCGCGTCAACCGGGCCGCCGCGCCCTGGAAATATGCGGTTCGGGCCGTAGGATTTCTGATATGACGCGGCAGCACAGCACCACCTCGCAGCGCCATCTGAGCTCGCCGATGACGATTGACATCGCCCGGCTCGGGCGGCGCCCCGGGGCGATGGTGACCCTGCGGAAGGCTGTACCCGCGCCGTCGCGCATCGGGCTGGACATGATCGCGATCGAGGCGGGCGCTCCGTTGGAACTCGACCTGCAAGTTCAGTCGGTCTCCGAGGGCGTATTGGTGACGGGCACGGTGGATGCGCCGACCGCCGGCGAATGCTCCCGTTGCCTGACCCCGGTCAAGGGGCACGTGCAGGTCCGGTTGACCGAACTGTTCGCCTACCCCGACAGCACGACCGAGGCGACCACCGAGGAAGACGAGGTTGGTCACATCGTCGACGACATCATCGACCTCGAGCAGTCGATCGTCGACGCCGTCGGACTGGAGCTGCCGTTCGCGCCCCTGTGCACGGCCGACTGCCCCGGGCTGTGCCCCGAATGCGGTGTTGCCCTCGCGACCGAGCCGGACCATCAGCACGACCGCATCGACCCGCGGTGGGCCAAGCTGGCGGGAATGTTCCCCGAGCCGCCGCGGGGTGAGCAGTGACGTCACGGCAAGACCTGCTCGATGCCCTCGGGGTCGAGCTGCCCGACGAACTGCTCTCGCTCGCGTTGACGCACCGCAGCTACGCCTACGAGCACGGCGGGCTCCCGACCAACGAACGCCTGGAATTCCTCGGTGACGCGGTGCTCGGCCTGACCGTCACCGACGAGCTCTACCATCGGCATCCCGACCGTTCGGAAGGCGACCTGGCCAAGCTGCGGGCCAGCGTCGTCAACACTCAGGCGCTGGCCGATGTCGCGCGCAAGCTGTCCGCGGACGGCCTGGGCGTTCACCTCTACCTCGGGCGCGGGGAAGCCAACACCGGCGGCGCGGACAAGTCGAGCATCCTGGCCGACGGCATGGAATCGCTGCTGGGCGCCATCTACCTGCAGCACGGCATCGACACGGCCCGCGAAGTGATCCTGCGGTTGTTCGGCGCGCTGCTGGACGCCGCGCCGACCCTGGGCGCCGGGCTGGACTGGAAGACCAGCCTGCAGGAGCTGACCGCGGCACGCGGCATGGGTGCGCCGTCCTACGTCGTCACCTCCACCGGCCCGGACCACGACAAGGAATTCACCGCCGTCGTCGTCGTGATGGACACCGAATACGGCTCCGGGGTGGGGCGCTCCAAGAAGGAAGCCGAGCAAAAGGCCGCGGCGGCCACCTGGAAAGCGCTGGAAGTGCTGGACACCGCGGGACAGTCGTCCGCCTGACGTGTTGGTGATGACCCGTTTCGCCGGGCTTCGCCGCGCTTGCGATCATCACTAGATGCCCGAGCTGCCCGAAGTCGAGGTCGTGCGCCGCGGCTTGCAGGCCCGCGTGGTGGGCAAAACGATCACGGCCGTTCGGGTGCACCACCCGCGCGCCGTGCGCCGCCACGAGGCCGGGCCCGCCGATCTAACCGCCCGGCTGCTCAACGCCCGGATCACCGGCACCGATCGGCGGGGCAAGTACCTGTGGCTGCTGCTCGACGGTCCGGACCAGCCCGACACCGCGCTCGTCGTGCACCTCGGCATGAGCGGGCAGATGCTGCTGGGGGAAGTGCCGCGCGCCGACCACGTCCGCATCTCCGCGCTGCTCGACGACGGGACCGTGCTGAGCTTCGCCGACCAACGCACCTTCGGTGGGTGGATGCTTGCCGACCTCGTGAGCGTGGACGGCAGCGTCGTGCCGGTCCCCGTCGCGCACCTCGCCCGCGACCCGCTGGACCCGCTCTTCGACCGCGATGCTGTCGTTAATGTCTTGCGGCGCAAGCATTCCGAGATCAAGCGACAGCTCCTGGACCAGACGGTGGTTTCGGGCATCGGCAACATCTATGCCGACGAGGCGCTGTGGCGGGCCAAGGTCAACGGCGCGCGGATCGCCGCCGGGTTGAGCCGCCGCCAGCTGGCCGCCGTCCTGGACGCCGCGGCCGACGTGATGCGCGACGCGCTGGCGCAAGGCGGGACGTCGTTCGACTCGCTGTACATCAACGTCAACGGTGAATCCGGTTACTTCGACCGGTCGCTGGACGCCTACGGCCGCGAGGGGCAGAACTGCCGGCGCTGCGGCGCGGTGATGCGGCGGGAGAAGTTCATGAACCGGTCGTCGTTCTACTGCCCGAAATGTCAGCCGCGGCCGCGGGTTTGACGCCCACTCGAGCGGGCCTACGGCGGATCAGTCGAAGATGTCCCGTCGGGCGGACCCCGGGGGCAAGGCCGGGTCGACAAACCACTCGCGCGGAAACAGCACGCCGAACGCCTGGGGCGGCAGTCGAAGCAGGACCCCGTACATACGGGCGGCCACACTGGAATCGCCGATCTGCGAGCGGTGGGCGGCGAACGCGTCTCGCTTCTGGCGCGCGAACCCGAAGACGTCGATGCGATGGGTGATGCTTGCCCGCGGCGCGTACGCGGTGCGCGCAATGTCCGGCTCGTAGGGCGCCGGCAGCCGCAGCAGACCGGCGAGCTGGCCGACGCGGACAAGTAATTCGCGCGGCATCGTCGCCTCCAGCACACGCGGGGTCGCCGCGAGCTGGGCGCCCCGCTTGCCAACGTGATGCACCTGCACGTGATCCCGGTGGCCGTAGCCGCCGTTGGGCTCGTAGCTGAGCAGGATGTCCGCGTCTTCCTCGCTGAGTATCGCGGCGAGCCGCTGCGCCGCCTCCTCGACGTTTGCTCGCCCGAAGCGGACCCGTCCGGGCGGATCCGGGTAGAACACCGGGCCATAACCGCTATCGGCATAGCCGAGGCACTCAACCCGCTGCGCCCCCAAAATGTCTGCGCTCGAACGTAATTCGTCCAGCCGGAAATCGCTTTCCGCGTTGTGCACGCGCCCATCGGTCGCGCTGACGACGACCACGCGATGCCCGCCTGCCGCCGCCCGAGCGATAGTGCCTCCGGTGAGGATTACCTCGTCGTCCGGATGTGCGTGGAATGCGACCACGGTGGCCATGAAACGCAGTATGCCCGCGGCGCACGGTACGCACCGCCCGGTAAAAAGTAGGGCATGACCGAACTCTGGGTGGAGCGCACGGGATCGCGCCGTTACACCGGATACAGCTCGCGCGGTGCGCAGGTCCTCATCGGCTCGGAGGACGTGGAGGGCGTGTTCACCCCCGGCGAGCTGCTGAAGATCGCCCTCGGCGCGTGCAGCGGGATGTCCAGCGACCAGCCGCTCGCCCGCCGGCTCGGCGACGACTACAAAGCGGTGGTCAGGGTGTCCGGTGACGCCGACCGCGAACGCGAGGTCTACCCGATGCTGGAAGAGACGCTCGAACTCGACCTGTCCGGACTCTCCGCGGAGGAGAAGGAGCGGCTGCTGGTGGTCGTCGAGCGGGCGATCGACCTGGTCTGCACCGTGGGGCGCACGCTGAAAGCCGGCACGCAGGTGAACTTCAAGGTCGCCGATGTCGGATCCTGACGTCCGGCTCACCGCCTGGGTGCACGGGACGGTCCAGGGAGTCGGCTTTCGCTGGTGGACGCGCTCCCGGGCGCTCGAGCTCGGGCTCACCGGCTATGCGGCCAACCAGGCCGACGGCCGCGTCCTGGTGGTCGCTCAGGGGCCGCGAGAGGCCGGCGAGAAGCTCCTGGCGCTGCTGGAAGGCGGCGAGTCGTGGCCGTCCCGGCCGGGCCATGTCGAGAAGGTCGTCGCCGACTGGTCGCAGCCGCAGGAACGATACGAAGGCTTCGTCGAGCGCTGACGCCGTGATAGCGCCGGCGCTATCGCGTCGCAGCGCCCAGCATCGCTTCCGTTCCCGTGACTGATGTGGTCACTGTGGCCAGTGCGTCGACTGTGTTCAGCG
This sequence comes from Mycobacterium sp. E1386, assembly GCF_001672745.1. NCBI lineage: Bacteria > Bacillati > Actinomycetota > Actinomycetes > Mycobacteriales > Mycobacteriaceae > Mycobacterium > Mycobacterium sp. E1386. The sequence continues at coordinate 9,111 of NZ_LZKH01000016.1, read as the reverse complement.
GCCGTATTTCGACCCCGGCGACACCCCGCGGTGCGGGCAGCACGGGCGATTTGAGCGGTAGTCTGGCTCGCCGTGTACCTCAAGAGTCTGACGCTGAAGGGCTTCAAGTCCTTCGCATCGCCGACGACTCTGCGTTTCGAGCCGGGCATCACCGCGGTCGTCGGGCCCAACGGTTCCGGTAAATCCAACGTCGTCGACGCCCTGGCCTGGGTGATGGGGGAGCAGGGAGCAAAGACCCTGCGCGGCGGCAAGATGGAAGACGTCATCTTCGCCGGCACCTCGTCGCGTGCCCCACTGGGCCGCGCCGAAGTCACCGTCACCATCGACAACTCCGACAACGCGCTGCCGATCGAATACTCGGAGGTGTCGATCACCCGGCGCATGTTCCGTGACGGCGCCAGCGAATACGAAATCAACGGTGCCAGTTGCCGTTTGATGGATGTGCAAGAGCTGCTGAGCGATTCCGGGATCGGCCGTGAGATGCACGTCATCGTGGGGCAGGGCAAGCTCGACGAGATCCTGCAGTCGCGACCCGAAGACCGGCGCGCCTTCATCGAAGAGGCCGCCGGTGTGCTCAAGCACCGCAAGCGCAAGGAGAAGGCGCTCCGCAAACTCGACGCGATGTCGGCCAACCTGGCCCGGCTCACCGACCTGACCACCGAGCTGCGCCGCCAGCTCAAACCGCTGGGCCGCCAGGCCGAGGTGGCCCGTCGCGCCCAGACCATCCAGGCCGACCTGCGTGACGCCCGGTTGCGGCTGGCCGCCGACGACCTGGTCAGCCGCCAGGTGCAGCGCGACGCCATCTTCGAGGCCGAGGCCGCCATCCGCCGCGAGCACGACGAGGCCGCCGCCCGCCTGGCCCTGGCGTCCGAGGAGCTGACCGCGCACGAGGCGGCGGTGGGCGAACTGTCGGTGCGCGCCGAATCCGTCCAGCACACCTGGTTCGGGCTGTCCGCGCTGGCCGAACGGGTCGCCGCGACGGTCCGCATCGCCAGCGAACGCGCCCAGCATCTCGATGTGGAACCGGCGCCGCCCAGCGACAACGACCCCAGAAAGCCTGAAGAGCTGGAAGCCGAGGCCGAGCGGGTGGCCGTCGCCGAGCGGCAGCTGCTGGCCGAATTGGCCGAGACACGCACGCGGCTCGATGCCGCCCGGGCCGAACTGGGCGAGCGTGAACGCGAGGCCGCCGAGGCCGACCGGGCCCACCTGGCTGCGGTGCGGGCCGAGGCGGACCGCCGGGAGGGCCTGGCGCGGCTGGCCGGTCAGGTGGAGACCATGCGGGCGCGCGTCGAATCGATCGACGACAGCGTCGCGCGGCTGTCCGAACGCATCGAACAGGCCGCCGCCCGCGCGCAGCAGTCCAAGGCGGAATTCGAAACCGTGCAGGGACGCGTCGGCGAACTCGACCAGGGCGAGGTGGGCCTGGACGAGCACCACGAGCGCACCGTGGCCGCGTTGCGGTCGGCCGACGCGCGCGTCGCCGAACTGCAATCCGCCGAACGTGACGCCGAACGCCGGGTGGCCTCGCTGCGGGCCCGCATCGACGCGCTGTCGGTCGGGCTGGAGCGCAAGGACGGCGCGGCCTGGCTCACCGAAAACCACTCTCAGGCAGGGCTTTTCGGGCCGATCGCCAAGCTGGTCAAGGTCCGCCCCGGCTATGAGGCGGCGCTGGCCGCGGTGCTGGGATCGGCGGCCGACGCGCTGGCCGCCGATAGCTTCGGCGCGGCCCGGTCCGCCGTCGCCGCCCTCAAACAGGCCGACGGCGGCCGCGCGGCGCTGGTGCTCGGTGACTGGCCCGCCGACCACCCCGCGGCGCGCGACACCCTGCCGGGCGCCGCCCTGTGGGCGCTGGACCTGATCGAAGTGCCCGTGCGGCTGCGCGGCGCCATCACGGCGATGCTCTCGGGGGTCGCGGTGGTCGACGACCTGGATCAGGCGCTCGAACTGGTCGCGGCGCGACCGCAGTTGCGCGCGGTCACCCTCGACGGCGACCTGGTGGGCGCGGGCTGGGTGAGCGGGGGCTCCGACCGCAAGTTGTCCACGCTCGAGGTCACTTCGGAAATCGACAAGGCCGGCAGCGAGCTGGCCGCCGCGGAAGCGCAGGTCGCCCAGCTGACCGCGGCGCTCTCCGGCGCGCTGACCGAGCAGGCCGCCCGCCAGGACTCCGCCGAGCAGGCACTGGCCGCGCTCAACGAGTCCGACACCGCGATCTCGGCGATGTACGAGCAGCTGGGCCGGCTTGGGCAGGAAGCGCGCACGACCGAAGACGAGTGGAACAGGCTGCTGCGGCAGCGCGAGGAGCTCGAATCCGGCCGCGCGCAGACGCTCGAGGAAGTCACCGAACTGGAAAACCGGCTGCGCAACGCTCAAGAGACGCAGCACGTGGACGCGGAAGAACCCAGCCATGCGGAGGTCCGTCAGCGGATCGCCGCCGCCGCGGAGGCCGCCCGCAGCGCCGAGGTGGAGGCCCGGCTGGCGGTGCGGACCGCCGAGGAGCGGGCCAATGCGGTGCGCGGGCGCGCGGATTCGCTGCGCCGTGCCGCGGCCGCCGAACGCGAGGCGCGGGTGCGGGCTCAACAGGCTCGCGAGGCGCGGCTGCGTGCGGCCGCCGTCGCCGCCGCGGTGGCCGACGCCGGCCGCCTGCTGGCGCAGCGGCTGGACGGGGTGGTCGCCGCGGCGTCGAAGATCCGCGACGCGTTGGCGGCCGAACGCCAGGAGCGCGCGACCGCGATGGCGGCGGTGCGCGAAGAGGTCAACGCGTTGAGCGCCCGGGTGGCAACCCTCACCGACTCGCTGCACCGAGACGAGGTGGCCAACGCGCAGGCGGCCATGCGCATCGAGCAACTCGAGCAGATGGTGCTCGAGCAGTTCGGGATGGCGCCGTCCGACCTGATCGCCGAGTACGGACCGGACGTGGCCCTGCCGCCGACCGAGCTCGAGATGGCGGAATTCGAGCAGGCCCGGGAACGCGGTGAGCAAGTGGTCGCGCCCGCCCCGATGCCGTATGACCGGGCCACCCAGGAGCGGCGGGCCAAACGCGCCGAGCGGGAACTGGCGGAGCTGGGCCGGGTCAACCCGCTGGCGCTGGAGGAGTTCGCCGCACTGGAGGAGCGCTACAACTTCCTGTCCACGCAACTCGAGGACGTCAAGGCGGCCCGCAAGGACCTGCTCGACGTCGTCGCCGACGTCGATGCCCGCATCCTGCAGGTGTTCAGCGACGCCTTCACCGACGTGGAACGCGAATTCTCCGAAGTCTTCACCGTGCTGTTCCCCGGCGGCGAGGGCAGGCTGCGACTCACCGATCCGGACGACATGCTCACGACCGGCATCGAGGTGGAGGCCCGTCCGCCCGGCAAGAAGATCACCCGGCTCTCGTTGCTGTCCGGTGGCGAAAAGGCGCTGACCGCGGTGGCGATGCTGGTGGCCATCTTCCGCGCCCGCCCGTCGCCGTTCTACATCATGGACGAGGTGGAGGCCGCGCTCGACGACACCAACCTGCGCCGGCTGATCAGCCTGTTCGAGCTGCTACGGGCCCGGTCGCAGCTGATCATCATCACGCACCAGAAGCCGACGATGGAGGTCGCCGACGCGCTGTACGGCGTCACCATGCAGGGCGACGGCATCACCGCGGTCATCTCACAGCGGATGCGCGGGCAGCAGGTGGAGCAGCTGGTCTCGAGTTCCTAGCACCCGCGCCGGGGGCTCGCTCTCCCGCGGCTGAAACAATGTCAGCGTGTCCCAAGGTCTTTGGATCGCCATCGCGGTCGTCGCTGTCCTGGTTGTCATCACGGCGCTGGTCCTGGGCCTGGTGCGGTACCGCCGCCGGCGGATCAGCTTCACGGCCAAGCCGGAACCCGGCGCGATCGACCGGTCGGGCGGCTACACCGCGTCGTCGGGCATCACCTTCAGCCAAACCACAAGGGCCGATTTGGGGGCCGATCGGCTCGACACCACCGGCCTGCCCGCGGTAGGCGACGACGCCACCATTCCTCGCGACGCACCGCGGCGCACCATTTCGGAGGTCGAACTCCCCGAACCGGAGACCCTGGAGACCCCGCCCCCGCCGCCGGTAGCACCGGCGCCCCCGCAGCCGCCCGCCCCCGAGCCGGCGCCAACGGCCCCCGAGATCGAGGCCATCGCGCCGCCCGAGGGCCGCCTCGAGCGCCTTCGCGGCCGGCTGGCCAGGTCGCAGAACGCGTTGGGACGCAGCGTGCTGGGCCTGATCGGCGGCGGCGACCTGGACGAAGACGCCTGGCAGGACGTCGAGGACACCCTGCTGGTCGCCGACCTCGGCCCGGTGGTCACCGAGTCGGTGATGACGCAGCTGCGCGCCCGCCTGGCCGGCAGCGCCGTGCGCACCGAGGCCGACGCGAAGGCCGTGCTGCGCGACGTGCTGATCCGCGAGCTGCACCCCGACATGGACCGCTCGATCCGCGCGCTGCCGCACGATGATCACCCGTCGGTGCTGCTGGTCGTCGGCGTCAATGGCACCGGGAAGACCACCACCGTAGGGAAATTGGCCCGGGTGTTGGTGGCCGACGGGCGTCGCGTGGTGCTCGGCGCCGCCGACACCTTCCGGGCCGCGGCGGCCGATCAACTGCAAACCTGGGCGTCCCGGGTGGGCGCGGAGGTGGTGCGCGGGCCCGAAGGCGCCGACCCGGCGTCGGTGGCGTTCGACGCCGTCGACAAGGGCATCGCCTCGGGCGCCGACGTGGTGCTCATCGACACCGCCGGCCGGCTGCACACCAAGGTCGGGCTGATGGACGAGCTCGACAAGGTCAAGCGCGTGGTTACCCGACGCGCCGCGGTCGACGAGGTGCTGCTGGTGCTCGACGCCACCATCGGGCAGAACGGGCTGGCCCAGGCGCGGGTGTTCGCCGAGGTCGTCGAGATCACCGGCGCCGTGCTGACCAAGCTGGACGGTACGGCCAAGGGCGGCATCGTATTCCGCGTCCAACAAGAGCTCGGGGTGCCGGTGAAACTGGTCGGGCTCGGGGAAGGTCCCGACGATCTGGCGCCGTTCGAGCCGGGCGCCTTCGTCGACGCCCTGCTCGGCTGAAACCCCTTACACGGCGATCGGGACGTTAATACCGCCGAAACACGGTGGCCCCACTGCGGAAACAACCATTGCGCATGGTTCTCGCAGGCCACAGGCGTCGCCTGACGGCCATTCATGTCCGACCGGAGGTGAGCGAGTGGCATTCCCGCAATTGGGCCAACCAGACACAGGCGATACCGCCTGGATGTTGGCGAGTTCCGCGCTAGTGCTGTTGATGACGCCGGGTCTTGCGTTCTTCTACGGCGGCATGGTGCGCACCAGAAGCGTGCTCAACATGATCATGATGAGCATCAGCGCCATGGGCGTGGTGACCGTGCTCTGGGTGCTCTACGGCTACTCGATGTCGTTCGGTGACGACCGGGGCGGTGTCGTAGGAAATCCGACCGATTACTGGGGCCTGGCAAAACTTATCGGCGGCAACGCCGTCAAGGCGGACCCGAGCAAGGGCGTCACGCAGGTCGACATCCCGCTGGCCGGCACCATGCCCGCTACCGTGTTCGTGGCCTTCCAGCTGATGTTCGCGATCATCACCGTCGCGCTGATCTCGGGCGCGGTGGCCGATCGCCTCAAGTTCACCGCCTGGCTGGTGTTCGCCGGGCTGTGGGCGACGCTGGTCTACTTCCCCGTCGCGCACTGGGTGTTCGCCGCCGACGGCTTCGCGTCCGAGCACGGCGGGTGGATCAACAACAAGCTGCACGCCATCGACTTCGCCGGAGGGACAGCGGTCCACATCAACTCCGGTGTGGCCGGCCTGGCGCTGGCGATCGTCCTGGGCAAGCGCCGCGGGTGGCCCACCACGCTGTTCCGGCCGCACAACCTGCCTTTCGTGATGCTGGGCGCCGGCTTGCTGTGGTTCGGCTGGTTCGGGTTCAACGCCGGCTCGGCGACCACCTCGAACGGCTCCGCCGGTGCGACCTTCATGACCACCACAGTCGCCACCGCCACGGCCATGCTCGCGTGGCTGCTGACGGAGCGCATCCGCGACGGGAAGCCCACGACGCTGGGAGCGGCGTCCGGCATCGTCGCGGGGCTGGTGGCGATCACGCCGTCCTGCTCGTCGGTCAACGTGCTGGGTGCGATCGTCGTCGGCGCGGTGGCCGGAGTGGTGTGCGCGCTGGCGGTCGGGCTGAAGTTCAAGTTCGGCTTCGACGACTCGCTCGACGTGGTCGGGGTGCACATGATCGGCGGTCTGGCGGGCACTTTGCTGGTCGGCCTGCTCGCCGCGCCGGAATCCACGGCGATCAACGGTGTCGCAGGGGTGTCGAAGGGGTTGTTCTACGGCGGCGGCTGGGCCCAGCTGGAACGCCAGGCCGTCGGCGCCTTCGCGGTACTGTTCTACTCCGGCATCGTCACGCTGATCTTGGCCTTGATCCTCAAGTACACGATCGGGTTGCGTGTCCCTGCCGAAGAAGAATCAACCGGCATCGACGAGTCCGAGCACGCGGAGAGCGCGTACGATTTCGGGACGATCGGTGGGCAGGGGTCCGTTCTCCCGGCGGCGCGGATTCCGGTGGATGACCGCAACGGCCTGGAGGAGGACCGAGTGGGCGACAAGGTGGAGGCAGAGCAGGCATGAAGCTAGTCACCGCAATTGTGAAGCCGTTCACCCTCGATGACGTGAAGACCAGCCTCGAGGACGCGGGCGTCCTGGGCATGACGGTCAGCGAAATTCAGGGGTACGGGCGGCAGAAGGGCCACACCGAGGTTTACCGGGGTGCTGAATACTCGGTGGATTTCGTGCCGAAGGTGCGAATCGAGGTCGTGGTCGACGATTCCATCGTGGACAAGGTCGTGGACAGCATCGTCCGGGCGGCGCGCACCGGCAAGATCGGTGACGGCAAGGTCTGGGTCACCCCCGTGGAAACCATTGTGCGTGTCCGCACGGGTGAACGCGGAACCGATGCCCTCTGACCGTAGCCACACATCGCTGAACCGGGCCGGGAGGGCATGACAAGCCCACCCGACAGGTCATCTGAAGCGGGGACAGGAAGCGCCGGCGGGGCAGCCGATTTGGCTGCCTCGCGGCGCCAACTGCTGTCAGAGGGCAGTCACCTCGGCGCCGCGGAGCTCCGGAAAGCCTGGCTGGAGCTTCACGAATCCTGGCTGGTCGCCAAGGCCGACGAGATAGGCATCGCCGATGACAGCGGTTTCGCGATCGTCGGAGTCGGTGGCCTCGGCCGCCGCGAGCTGCTGCCGTATTCGGATCTCGACCTGATGCTGTTGCACGACAACAAGTCTGACGCGGAGTTGCAGCGGGTCGCCGACGGATTGTGGTATCCGCTGTGGGACGCCAACGTTCGGCTCGACCACAGCGTGCGGACGGTATCGGGCGCCCTCGGCGTCGCCAACAGCGACCTGGTGGCCGCGCTGGGCATGCTGGACGCCCGCCACATCGCCGGGGACGAGCGGCTGTCGGCGGAGTTGATCGACGGGGCGCGGCGCCAGTGGCGCAGCGCAATCCGGTCCCGCATGGACGAGCTCGTCGCCATGACATATGAACGCTGGCAACGGTGTTGGCGCATCGCGCAGCGGGCCGAACCGGACCTGAAATCGGGGCGCGGCGGGCTGCGCGACGTCCAACTGCTCGGCGCGCTGGGCGTCGCGCAGCTGATCGACCGCCACGGCATGGGTCATCCGGACGCGCCCGGCGGATCCCTGAACGCCGCGTACCTCACGTTGCTCGATGTCCGCACCGAACTGCACCGGGTGTCCAAGCGCGGACTCGATCAACTGCTGGCGCAGTTCGCCGACGAGGTCAGCGCCGCGTTGGGCGTCGGGGACCGATTTGCGTTGTCCCGCATGCTCTCCAGCGTCAGCCGCACCATCGCCTACCACGCCGAAACCGGCCTGCGGACCGCGCAGAACGCGCTGCCCCGACGCGGCCTCACCGCCTTGGTGCGGCGCCCGAAGCGGCGACCGCTGGACGAGGGGGTGGTCGAGTACGACGGCGAGGTGGTGCTCGCCCGCGACGCCCAACCCCAAACCGACGCCGGGTTGGTGTTGCGAGTCGCGGCCGCGTCGGCGGACACCGGCCTGCCGATCGGCGCCGGCACGCTCAAACGACTCGCCGACAGTGTCCCGGACTTGCCGTCGCCATGGCCGCGGGAGGCGCTGGACGACCTGCTGGTCGTGCTGCTGGCCGGGCCCACGGCGGTGAACACGATCGAGTCGCTGGACCGCACCGGCCTGTGGGGCCGCCTCTTCCCGGAATGGGAAGCGGTGCGCGACCTTCCGCCGCGCGACGTCTCGCACAAGTGGACCGTCGACCGTCACATCGTCGAAACCACCGTCAACGCAGCCCCGCTCACCACCCGCGTGGCGCGATCCGACCTACTCGCGCTCGGCGCGCTGCTGCACGACATCGGCAAGGGACGCGGCACGGACCACTGTGTGCTCGGCGCGGAATTGACCATCCCGATCGGCGACCGGCTGGGGCTGTCGGCGCAGGACACCGACACGCTCGCGGGCATGGTCCGCCACCATCTCCTGCTGCCGATAACGGCGACCCGAAGCGATCTCAACGATCCCAAGACCATCGAGTCGGTGGCCGCGGCCCTGCACGGCGACCCGCAACTGCTCGAGCTCCTGCACGCGCTGGCCGAGGCGGATTCGAAGGCCACCGGTCCTGGGGTGTGGAGCGACTGGAAGGCGTCGTTGATCGAGGACCTGGTCCGTCGCTGCCGGCTGGTGATGGCGGGAGAGCCGCTCCCGGAGGCCGCACCTATTGCGCCCCACTATCTTTCGCTGGCGGCCGGCCGCGGTGTGCACGTGGAGCTGCACCCCGGCGACCGCGAGCGTCTGACCGCGGTGATGCTCGCGCCGAACCAGCGCGGGCTGGTGTCGAAAGCCGCGGCGGTGCTGGCGCAGCAAGCCTGATTCGGGCGGCGAGCCGAACACCGGAGACACGACGAACTCCACGATCGCCACGCCGTCGTGAATGTTGGCCAACGCCGAATGGATTCGCAGGGAGTTCACCGCCAGCACCGCCGCGGCTTTCGACACCAGCCCGCGCTGGTTCGGCGCGAGCATCACCGCGGTCAGACGCTCGCGGT
>NZ_LZKH01000015.1:0-18174 GCF_001672745.1 Mycobacterium sp. E1386 | reverse complement strand
GGACGCCAGCTGGAGGAAATCCGCCACTTCTGGGAAAACGGCGGCCGATGGTCATGATCGCCGCGGGCACCACGGTGCTCGACGGGCAGGTCCGCCGGCCGGGCTGGCTGGAGACCGACGGCGGGCGGATCGCCGCCTGCGGCGCGGGCGTCCCGCCCCGGCCGGCCGACGCGCACTTCCCCGACGCCACCGTGGTGCCCGGGTTCATCGACATGCACGTGCACGGCGGCGGCGGCGCCTCCTACACCGACCGCGACGGCATCACCGGCGCGGCGGAATTCCATCTGCGGCACGGCACCACGACAACGCTCGCCAGCCTGGTGACCGCCTCGCCCGCGGAGTTGCTTGCCGGCGTGCGCGCGCTCGCCGAGGCCGCCCGGCACGGCACCGTCGCCGGCATCCACCTGGAGGGGCCGTGGCTCTCCCGGGCCCGTTGCGGGGCACACGACCCGGCCCAGCTGCGCGACCCTGACCCGGCCGAGATCGACGCCGTGCTCGACGCGGGCCGCGGCGCGATCCGGATGGTCACCCTGGCACCCGAGCTGCCCGGGGCCGACGAGGCGATCCGGCGCTTTCGCGACGCCGGAGTGGTTGTGGCCGTGGGACACACGAACGCCACCTACGAGCAGACCGAACACGCGATCGGGCTCGGCGCCACCGTCGGCACCCACCTGTGCAACGCGATGCCGCCGCTGCACCACCGCGAGCCCGGGCCGGTGCTCGCCCTGCTGCGAAACCGGGGGGTCATCGTCGAACTGATCGCCGACGGCGTGCACGTGCACCCGGCCGTCGTGCGCGCGGTGCTCGGGGCCGCGGGGCCCGAGCGGGTCGCCGTGGTCACCGATGCCATCGCCGCGGCCGGCCGCGGTGACGGGGCGTTCCGCCTCGGTGCGGTGGCCGTCGACGTGGTCTCCGGTGTGGCGCGGGTGCGCGGGACGTCGACGATCGCGGGCAGCACCGCGACCATGGATCGGCTGTTCCGCGCAGTGCATGCCGATGCGGGACTGGCCGTCGCGGCGCAGACGACGTCGGCGACGCCGGCGCGGGCGCTCGGCCTCGAGCGGGTAGGCAGCCTGCGCGCCGGCCACGACGCCAATCTTGTTGTGCTGGACCGCGATCTGCGGGTCAGCGCGGTCATGGTCCGGGGCGACTGGCGGGTGACCACCTAGTCGGTGTCACATCATGCGGCCCTGCCACGTCATAGAGGTGAACAGCCATCGACGTGGGAGGTAATGATGAATGTGTTGCTTTGGACGCTACAGGTCGTGCTCGCCGCGCTGTTTACCGCGTCCGGCCTGGCCAAGATCAGTCAACCGAAAGACCGGCTGATCGCCAGCGGACAAACGGGCGTCACGCCGTACCCGCTGCCGGTGATCCGTGTCACCGCGTTCTGTGAATTGCTGGGCGCCATCGGAATTCTGTTGCCCCGGCTGGTCGGTATCGCCGCGTTCCTCACCCCGCTCGCGGCATTCGGGTTCGCGATCGTCATGGTGGGCGCCATCGCCTCGCACGCGTACCTTCGCGAACCACGCAACGTCGCCGCGACCGTCGCGATCTTCGCCGCCGCCGTCACGGTGGGCATCGGCAGGACGCTCGGACTGTGAGCAACCACCCCTTCCGCCGCGCCGTGGAAGCCGGCGAATTCGACCGCGTCGGAAGCCTATTCGCCCCCGACGCGGTGCTGCACAAGCTCTCCGGTGTGGGCACCGGCGACCACGCGCTCATGTTCAGGGCCGCCGTTGCGAACCTGGAGATCCAGGGCTGCGACTTCCTGCACACACGGGGGGACGGCCTCATCGACGAGATCACCGTGATGGTCCGCCCGCTGAGGGCGGCCACGGTGTTCGCCGAACGCATGCGCGCGGCCCTCGGCGGCTAGCGCAGCCACCGGGTGAGGCGGGAGAGGGTCAGCCCCGCAACGGCTCCCATCGCCATCGCGGTCAGCGTCTGCCGCGTGCTGATCCCCTCGTCCAGTTGCACGCGCGGGGCGATGATCGCCGGCGCGGGCGGTGCGACGTGGCGGGTGCGCGGGTGGTCGGATGCCGTCGCCGCCCATGCCGTGCAGAACAACACGAGATACGAGGTGATGTAGGCGAACACCATCAGACCCAGCACCGGGCCGAACGTGGCGCCCGCGGGGCTGCGCAACACCACCCGCAGGTAGATGGAACCCACTTGCTTGAACGCTTCGAATCCGATCGCCGCCATCAGCGCGCCGCGCGCCGAGTCGGCCAGGCTGACCTTCTCGCGCGGCAGCCGGGCGATCATCCAGGTGAACAGCAACCACGAGATGGCCGTCGAGATCACGATCGACAGCAGCCAAAAGAGCCAATCCAATACCGACAGCTGGGGCACCCCAAGCCATTTCAACAGCGCGCTCAGGGGTGCGTCGTGACCGACGGTGGTCAGGCCGACGGTGGCCATGATCACGGCGAACGTCCCCAGCATGGCCAACAGATCGGAGAGCTTGTTGCGCACGAAGCCCGGCGACTCGATGCGCTCGTCCCACCACATCTCCGTCAACGCTTGGCGCAGATGCGATATCCAGCCCAGGCCCGCCCAGACCGCGGTGGCCAGGCCGATGACACCCACCGACGCCCGCGCGTCGATCGCCGAGTTCATCAAGTCGAGCAGCTGATCGCCCAGGGCGCCGGTCACCTGGGACCGAATGTGGTCGTCGATCGTTTTCAGTAGCTCGGGCCGCCTGGCCAGGACGAACCCGAAGGCGGCGAAACCGACCATCAGCAAAGGGAATAGCGCGAAGATCGTGTAGTAGGTGAGGCCGGCCGCGAAGAACCCGCCGTTGCGGTCGTCGAAGCGCTGGTAGGCGCGCAGGACGTGGTCGAGCCATCCGTACCGGGCCCGCAGCCGGTCGAGGGCACCCGCGTTGGCCGGCTCGCTCATGGTGAACTCATCCTCGCTGCGGAAGGAAACCCAACCGATCGTAGACCCGCCGGACGGTTTCGCCGGCCACATCCTCGGCCCGCTGCGCCCCGGCCGCCAGGATCCCCTCCAATTCGGCTGGGTCAGAAAGCAATTCGTCGACGCGCGCCTTGATCGGGCTGACGAACTCGACGACCGCCTCGGCGGTCTCCTTCTTCAGGTCGCCGTAACCCCGCCCGGCGTAACCTTCGACGAGCTTTTCGATGCCGACGCCGGTGACCGCCGATTGGATGGTCAGCAGGTTGGACACGCCCGGCTTGGCGTCGGTGTCGAAGCGAATCTCGCGCTCGCTGTCGGTGACCGCCGAGCGAATCTTCTTCGCGGACGCGGCGGGATCGTCGAGCAGGTTGATCAGGCCGGCATCGGTGGCCGCCGACTTGCTCATCTTCGACGTCGGGTCTTGCAGGTCGTAGATCTTGGCGGTGGCTTTGGGGATCAGCAGGTCGGGAACCACGAACGTGTCGGGGAACCGGCTGTTGAACCGCTGCGCGACGTCGCGCGCCAGCTCGAGATGCTGACGCTGATCCTCACCCACCGGCACCAGCTCGGCGTCGTAGGCCAGCACGTCGGCGGCCTGCAACACCGGATAGGTGAACAGGCCCACGGTGGTGGAGTCGCCGCCCTGGCGGGCCGACTTGTCTTTGAACTGCGTCATCCGCGACGCCTGCCCGAAGCCGGTGAAGCAGCCCAGCACCCAGGCCAGCTGGGAGTGGGCGGGCACGTGGCTCTGCACGAAGATCGTGCTGCGGGCGGGGTCGATGCCGAGCGCCAGATATTGGGCGGCGGTGGCCAAGGTCCGGCGGCGCAGCGCGCCGGGATCCTGGGGGATGGTGATGGCGTGCAGGTCGACCACGCAGAAGAAGGGCTCGTGGTCGTCCTGCAGCGCGACCCACTGGGTGATGGCACCCAGGGCGTTCCCCAGGTGGAGCGAATCGGAGGTGGGCTGCACGCCGGAGAAAATCCGGCGGGATCCGGTAGCGGTGCTCATGATGCACCGATCTTTTCACGCGGGTCTTTCGGGGCACCTGCCGCCGCCGAGTGTGCGGCCAGCTTCACACTCGTCGCCGAGTGTGCGGCCAGCTTCACGTTCGCGCGCGGGCGGGGGCACTGCGCCGCTCGCTTGCGGTACCGGCGGTACCGCATTTAGTGTCGGCGGTATGGGGAGCAAGAGGACGAACACCAACACGGGGACGCGGCCACCGATCCACCTCGGGTCGGGCGAGCCCGTCCTGATGCTGCACCCATTCCTGCTGTCCCAGGCGGTATGGGAGGACGTCGCCCGGCGGTTGGCCGACACCGGGCGGTACGAGGTGTTCGCACCGACGATGGCCGGCCACAACGGCGGCCCCTCCGCCGGCACCTGGTTTCTGTCCTCCGCGGTCCTGGCCGACCACGTGGAACAGCAGATGGACCAGCTGGGCTGGGACACCGCCCACATCGTGGGCAACTCGCTGGGCGGCTGGGTCGCGTTCGAACTCGAGCGGCGCGGCCGTGCGCGCAGCGTCATGGGCATCGCCCCGGCCGGCGGGTGGACGCGCTGGAGCCCGGCCAAGTTCGAGGTGATCGCCAAGTTCATCCTGGGCATTCCGCTGCTGGTGCTGGCGTGGCTGTTCGGCCCGAAGGTGATGCGCCTGCCGTTCAGCCGCCAGCTGGCCACCTACGCGATCAGCGCACGGCCCGACGGGGTGAGCGACGACCAACTGCTGGGCTGCATCGACGACGTCGCCCACTGCCCGGCCTACTTCCAGCTGCTGGTCAAGTCGCTGCTGCTGCACGGCCTGCAGGAGCTGGCCGAAAACGCCGTCCCGGCGCACCTGGTCATCTGCGAGAAGGACCGGATTGTGCCCGCACCCCGGTTCAGCAGGCATTTCACCACGTATTTGCCCGACGACCACCAGGTCACCAAGCTCGACGGCGTGGGGCACATCCCGATGTTCGAGGCGCCCGAGCGCGTCGCCGAACTGATCACCGACTTCCTCGACGAGTGCACTACCGCGAGCCGCGGCGCCAACCCCTCGGCTAGTTAGCCAGCTTCTTTTCCAGGTTCTCGGCGATCGAGTTGAGGAACTCCTCGCTCTGCTGCCATTCCTGGTCGGGGCCGATGAGGATGGCCAGGTCCTTGGTCATCTTCCCGCTCTCCACCGTCTCGACCACCACGTTCTCCAGCGTCTGGGCGAACTCGATCACCTCCGGGGTGTCGTCGAGCTTGCCGCGGTGCTGCAGCCCGCGCGTCCAGGCGAAGATCGAGGCGATCGGGTTCGTCGACGTCGGCTTGCCGGCCTGGTACTGCCGGAAGTGCCGGGTGACGGTGCCGTGCGCGGCCTCCGCCTCGACGGTCTTGCCGTCGGCGGTCATCAGCACCGACGTCATCAGCCCCAGGGATCCGTAGCCCTGCGCGACCAGGTCGGACTGGACGTCGCCGTCGTAGTTCTTGCAGGCCCACACGTAGCCGCCCTCCCACTTGAGGCAGGCCGCCACCATGTCGTCGATCAGCCGGTGCTCGTAGGTCAGCCCCTCGGCCTCGAACTTGTCCTTGAACTCCTCGTCGTAGATGCGCTGGAACTCGTCCTTGAACATGCCGTCGTAGGCCTTGAGGATGGTGTTCTTGGTGGACAGGTACACCGGCCACTTGGCGTTCAGGCCGTAGGCGAGCGAGGCGCGCGCGAAGTCCCGGACGGATTCCTTGAAGTTGTACATCCCCATCACGACGCCGCCGTCCTCGGGGATGGACACCACCTCGTGCACCATCGGCTTGCTGCCGTCCGACGGTGTGAAGGTGATCGAGACGGTGCCCGGCTTGTCGACCTTGAAGTTCGTCGCGCGGTATTGGTCGCCGAAGGCGTGCCGGCCGATGACGATCGGCTTGGTCCAGCCCGGCACCAGGCGCGGCACGTTGGAGATCACGATTGGCTCGCGAAAGATGGTTCCGCCCAGGATGTTCCGGATCGTGCCGTTGGGTGACAGCCACATCTTCTTCAGGTTGAATTCGGAGACGCGGGCCTCGTCGGGGGTGATGGTGGCGCACTTGACGCCCACCCCGTGCTTCTTGATGGCGTAGGCGGCGTCGATCGTCACCTGATCGTTGGTGCGGTCGCGGTTCTCGATGCCAAGGTCGTAGTAGTCCAGGTTGATGTCGAGATGCGGCAGGATCAGCATGTCCTTGATGAACTTCCAGATGACGCGGGTCATCTCGTCACCGTCGAGCTCGACTACGGGCCCTTTGACTTTGATCTTGTGTTCGCCTGACATATCGAGCCCGACTTTCTCTTGGCGGCCCTAACCCTACGAGCCTTGCGAAGCGGCCAGCGCTTCATTGAACGTCTTGCTCGGCCGCATCACTGCAGTCGTCTTCTCGCTGTCCGGGTAGTAGTAGCCACCGATGTCGACCGCCTCGCCCTGCGCCTCGGCGAGCTCGGCCACGATCGTGTCCTCGTTCTCGCCCAACGACTTGGCCAGCGCGGCGAAGTGCTCGCGCAGCTCTTCGTCGTCGGATTGCGCGAGTTCCTGCGCCCAGTACAGCGCCAGGTAGAACTGGCTGCCGCGGTTGTCGAGTTCGCCGGCCTTGCGCGACGGGCTCTTGTTGTTCTCCAGCAGCTTGCCGATGGCGGCATCGAGCGTCTTGCCCAGGATCTTGGCGCGCTCGTTGTCGGTCTTGATCCCGATGTCTTCGAAACACGCTCCCAGAGCGAGGAATTCACCGAGGGAGTCCCAGCGCAGGTGATTCTCCTCGAGCAGCTGGTGGACATGCTTGGGCGCCGAACCGCCGGCCCCCGTTTCGTACATTCCGCCGCCGGCCATCAACGGCACGATGGACAGCATCTTGGCGCTGGTGCCCAGCTCCAGGATCGGGAACAGGTCGGTGAGGTAGTCGCGCAGGATGTTTCCGGTCGCGGCGATGGTGTCCTGCCCGCGCATCGCGCGCTCCAGCGTGTACCGCATGGCCCAAACCTGCGGCATGATGTTGATGTCCAGGTCCTCGGTGTCGTGCTCCTTGAGGTACTCCTTGACCTTCTTGCGCAGCTCGACTTCGTGCGGGCGTTCGGTGTCCAGCCAGAACACCACCGTCATGCCCGAATTCCGCGCCCGGTTGACGGCCAGCTTGACCCAGTCGCGGATCGCTTCGTCGGTGACGATGGGCATCCGCCAGATGTCGCCGGACTCGACGTTCTGCGTGAGCAGGACTTCCCCGGTGTCGAGGTCGACGATGTTGGCGACGCCGTCTTCGGGGACTTCGAACGTCTTGTCGTGCGACCCGTACTCCTCGGCCTGCTGCGCCATCAGGCCGACGTTGGGCACGGTGCCCATCGTGGTCGGGTCGAACTGCCCGTGGGTTTTACAGAAGTTGATGATCTCCTGGTAGATGCGGGAGAACGTCGACTCGGGGTTGACGGCCTTGGTGTCCTTCTGCCGTCCGTCGGCGCCCCACATCTTGCCGCCCGCCCGGATCATCGCCGGCATCGAGGCATCCACGATCACGTCGCTGGGCGAGTGAAAGTTGGTGATGCCCTTGGCCGAATCGACCATGGCCAGCTCGGGGCGATGTTCGTGGCAGGCGTGCAGGTCGCGGATGATCTCCTCGTGCAGCGAGGCGGGCAGCGACTCGATCTTGCTGTAGAGATCGACCAATCCGTTGTTGACGTCGACGCCGAGCTCGTCGAAGAGCTCCTGGTGCTTGGCGAAGGCGTCCTTGTAGAAGACCTTGACGGCGTGGCCGAAGACGATCGGGTGCGAGACCTTCATCATCGTCGCCTTGACGTGCAGTGAGAACATCACGCCGGTCTCGTAGGCGTCCTGCATCTGTTCCTCGTAGAACTCGACCAGGGCCTTCTTGCTCATGAACATGCTGTCGATCACGTCGCCTTCGCGGAGCTCGACCTTGGGCTTGAGCTCGAGGGTCTTCCCGCCCTTGGTCTCCAGCACCATCTTCACGTTGCGCGCGCGGTCCAGCGTCATCGACTTCTCGCCGTGGTAGAAGTCGCCGTGCCGCATGGTCGCGACGTGGGTGCGCGAGGCCGGTGACCACTCCCCCATGCTGTGCGGATGCCTGCGGGCGTACTCCTTGACGGCCTTGGGCGCGCGCCGGTCCGAGTTGCCCTGGCGCAGTACCGGATTGACCGCGCTGCCCAGGCATTTGCCGTAGCGGGCGCGAATTTCCTTCTCCTCGTCGGTCTTCGGGCTCTGCGGGAAGTCCGGAACCTTGAAGCCCTTGCCCTGCAGTTCCTTGACGGCGGCGATCAGCTGGGGCACCGAGGCGCTGATGTTCGGCAGCTTGATGATGTTCGTGTCGGGCAGCTGCGTCAGCCGGCCCAGCTCCCCCAGGTTGTCCGGGACCCGCTGCTCTTCGGTCAGGTGCTCGGGAAACTCGGCGAGGATCCGGGCGGCGACGGAGATGTCGCTGGTCTTGATCTGGATGCCCGCCGGCTCGGCGAAGGCGCGCACGATCGGGAGGAACGCGTAGGTCGCCAGCAACGGCGCCTCGTCGGTCAGTGTGTAGATGACGGTCGGCTGTTCGGCGCTCACGGTCCCTCTCCCGGCGTGAAAAATCTTCGAATATCGGTCAGATCTCTGGGGGGCTCAGCGTTCTTCCTGCCACGTTATCAAGGGCGTTTGGGCAGGTGTCGACCTGCCATTGGCACGAAGTCGGCACAGTAAGCTAATCTTCGTATTGGTCATGAGCGCCAGCATCAAGCCCCGGCTTGCTGGCCGGCAACCCTCCAACCGCGGTGGGGTGCCCCGGGTGATGACCAGGTTGAGTAGCCATAGCAGCGGCTATCCGGCAAGCGCGGGTCCGCCATGACGGGCCCCTGAGCCAGACAGGGGAAGCTTTCCATGAGCGACGACAACAGTGATCCGAGTGCGAATTGGTCCTTCGACACCAAGCAGGTGCACGCCGGTCAGCACCCGGACCCGGCGACCAACGCCCGGGCCCTGCCGATCTACCAGACAACGTCGTACGTCTTCGACGACACCACCCACGCCGCCGCCCTGTTCGGTCTGGAGGTTCCGGGCAACATCTATACCCGGATCGGCAACCCGACCACCGACGTCGTCGAGCAACGCATCGCCGCGCTCGAGGGCGGTGTGGCCGCGCTCTTCCTGAGCTCCGGGCAGGCCGCTGAGACCTTCGCCATATTGAACCTCGCGTGTGCCGGGGATCACATCGTCTCCAGCCCGCGGCTCTACGGCGGCACGTACAACCTGTTCCACTACTCGCTGGCCAAGCTCGGCATCGAGGTCAGTTTCGTCGACGACCCCGACGACCTGGATTCCTGGCAGGCCGCGGTGCGACCGAACACCAAGGCGTTCTTCGGCGAGACGATCTCGAATCCGCAGATCGACGTGCTGGACATTCCCGGGGTGGCCGGCGTCGCGCACGCCAACGGGATACCGCTGATCGTCGACAACACCATCGCCACGCCCTATCTGATCCAGCCGTTCAAGCACGGCGCCGACATCGTGGTGCACTCGGCCACCAAGTACCTCGGCGGGCACGGCTCGGCGATCGCCGGCGTCATCGTCGACGGCGGCACCTTCGACTGGACGCAGGGCCGCTTCCCCGGATTCACCACGCCCGATCCCAGCTACCACGGCGTGGTGTTCGCCGAGCTCGGGCCGCCGGCGTATGCGCTCAAGGCGCGCGTGCAGCTGCTGCGCGACCTCGGCTCCGCGGCCTCGCCGTTCAACGCGTTCCTGGTGGCCCAGGGCATCGAAACGCTGAGCCTGCGCATGGAGCGCCACGTCGCCAACGCGCAGCGGGTGGCCGAGTACCTGGCCGGCCACGACGGCGTGCTGTCGGTGAACTACGCGGGGCTGCCCAGCTCGCCGTGGCACGAGCGGGCGAAGAAGCTGGCGCCCAAGGGAACCGGCGCGGTGCTGGCCTTCGAGCTGGCCGGCGGCGTCGAGGCCGGCAAGGCGTTCGTGAACGCCCTGAAGCTGCACAGCCACGTCGCCAACATCGGCGATGTGCGCTCGCTGGTGATCCACCCGGCGTCCACCACCCACGCGCAGCTGAGCCCGGCCGAGCAGTTGAGCACCGGGGTCAGCCCGGGACTGGTGCGGTTGGCCGTCGGCATCGAGGGCATCGACGACATCCTTGCCGACCTGGAGCTGGGATTCGCCGCGGCGCGCAAGTACGGTGCGGACGCGCAAACCTCGGGCGCCGACCCGCAAGCCGTGGCGGCGTTCTAAGGGCCGCGGCGATGACGATCTCCGACGTCGGAACCCAGACGCTGCCCGCCGAAGGCGAGATCGGCCTGGTACACATCGGCTCGCTGACCACCGAGAGCGGCGCGGTGATCGAGGATGTCTGCATCGCGGTTCAGCGCTGGGGTGAGCTGTCGCCGACCCGCGACAACGTGGTGGTCGTGCTGCACGCCCTGACCGGCGACTCGCACATCACCGGCCCCGCCGGACCCGGGCATCCCACCGGCGGCTGGTGGGACGGGGTGGCCGGGCCCGGCGCGCCGATCGACACGAACCGCTGGTGCGCCGTGGCCACCAACGTGCTGGGCGGTTGCCGCGGTTCGACCGGACCGAGCTCGCTGGCACGGGACGGAAAGCCTTGGGGCTCAAGGTTTCCAATGATTTCGGTGCGCGATCAGGTGGAGGCCGACATCGCCGCGCTGGCGGCGCTCGGGATCGATGAGGTGGCCGCCGTGGTCGGCGGATCCATGGGCGGCGCAAGGGCTTTGGAGTGGATGGTCGGTCACCCCAGCCGGGTCCGGGCCGGCCTGCTGCTGGCGGTCGGCGCGCGCGCGACCGCGGACCAGATCGGCACGCAGACCACGCAGATCGCGGCCATCAAGGCCGACCCGAACTGGCAGGGCGGCGACTACCACGGCACCGGCCGCACCCCGGATACCGGCCTGACCATCGCCCGCCGCTTCGCACACCTGACCTACCGCGGGGAGGCGGAGCTCGACACCCGGTTCGGCAACGACAAGCAGGGCGTCGAGGACAGCCGGTATGCCGTGCAGAGCTACCTCGAGCATCAGGGCGACAAGCTGCTGGCCCGCTTTGACGCCGGCAGCTACGTGACGCTGACCGAGGCGCTCAACAGCCACGACGTCGGTCGCGTCCGCGGCGGGGTGCGCAAGGCCCTCGGCGGTTGCCCGGTGCCGGCCGTGGTCGGCGGCATCACCTCCGACCGGCTCTACCCGCTGCGCTTGCAGGAGGAGCTCGCCGAGCTGCTGCCGGGCTGCAGCGGTCTGCACGTTGTCGACTCCATCTGCGGGCACGACGGCTTCCTGGTGGAATCCGAGGCGGTCGGCGAGCTGATCCGCAAGACGTTGGATCTTGCCGGCTCGGCGGACGGCGAAGGCGCGTGTCGGCGGTGACCCGCTCTCGCCACGACCGCTCCCTGTCGTTCGGTTCGGCGGCCGCGGCCTACGAGCGTGGACGCCCCTCCTATCCCCCGGAGGCCATCGACTGGCTGTTACCGCGCGGCGCGCGACAGGTGCTGGACCTGGGTGCGGGCACCGGCAAGCTGACCACCCGGCTGGTGGAGCGCGGCCTGGACGTGGTGGCCGTCGACCCGATTCCCGACATGCTGGAAGTGCTGCGCACCTCGCTGCCGGAGACCCGGGCGCTGCTGGGCACCGCCGAGGGGATCCCGTTGCCGGACAACAGCGTCGACGTCGTGCTGGTCGCGCAGGCGTGGCATTGGGTGGACCCCGAGCGCGCCATTCCCGAGATTGCCCGCGTGCTGCGGCCGGGTGGCCGGCTGGGCCTGGTGTGGAACACCCGCGACGAGCGGCTGGGCTGGGTGCGGGAGCTGGGCGACATCATCGGCTCCGACGGCGACCGGGGCCGTTTCGACGTCACGCTGTCCGAGTCGTTCACCGAGCCGGAGCGCCACCAGGTCGAGTGGACGAATTACCTTACGCCGCAAGCCTTGATCGATCTGGTCGCATCGCGCAGCTACTGCATCACCTCACCGACCGAGGTCCGCACCAGGACCCTGGAGCAGGTGCGCGAGTTGCTGGCCACCCATCCGGCGCTGGCGAATTCCACCGGGCTGGCGCTGCCGTATGTCACCGTGTGCATCCGGGCGACGCTGTCCGAGTAGCGGCACTGCGGGTCGTCATCATCCTCATCCCGTAGCAGCCGGCACCGGATCAACCACTTCGGCGGCGCGAGAATCAACGTCGGCGGGGGCCACCCGCGCGATCCGTGACTCGATGTCGTAGGGCACGATGATCGCCGTCGCACCCCGAACGCGGCTGACGACACGCGCCATCTTGTCCGCCGTGCGGTCGTGCAGCAGCCGGCCCAACAGCGGCGAATAGGTGCGGCGCGGCAACAGCACCGTCACCCTGGTGTCCGGATGGTCCTTGAGGACGCGCAGCACCAATTCGTGCGCGGCCCGGCTCAGATGACGGTCCGGACAGTTGATCAGCCACAGCGGGGTGTGGTGCTCGAAGCGATCCCAGCGCTCGCGCAGCCGGACGGCATGGTCGACGTCGATCACGAAGTGCACCGCGGTGAGCTCGTCGGCGTGCAGGCCATAGCCGAGGCGAACCGCCTCGATCTCGGCCAGGTCGATGGTGTCCACGAACACCAGCACCTGCAGTCGCGGATGGCGCGCAAGGTCGAGGTCTTCCGTGCGCGACATCTCCAGCACGGACGCCTCGTCGCGGTACTTCCGGTTCAGCCGCATCAAGGCCAGCACCAGCAAGGGGAAGATGACGACGATGAGCCAGGCGCCCTCGGTGAACTTGGCCACCACGAAGATTCCCACCACGATCGTCGACATGATTCCCGCCGACAGATTCACCGCCAGCTTGAATCGCCATCCCTGCCCGCGCCGGGTCAGATGATGCTTGGCCATGCCGTAGCCGGCCATCGCGAACGCGGTGAACACGCCGATCGCGAAGAACGGCACCAGCGCGCTCACCTTGGCTTCGGTGACGACGAGCAGCACCATCGCCAGCGCGGTCAGCACGAAGATCCCGTTCGAGAACACCAGGCGATGGCCGCGTTTGGTCAGGGGGCGAGGCAAGAAGCGGTCCTCGGCAACGAAACTCGCCAGCGCGGGGAAGCCGTTGAAGCTGGTGTTGCAACCCGTGAACAGGATCGCCGCGGTCGACGCCTGCACCAGGAAGTACAGGGCATTCCCGATCACCCCGTGGCCGAACACCGCCCGGGCGATCTCGGACAGCATCGACGGGTATTCATCGCGATAGGGCGTGGCGTGGGTGACGTGCGTCAGCCACGCCACGCCCGCGAGCAGGAAGCCGAGGATGCAGGCCATCCGCGTCAGGACCCGACGGGCGTTGACACCCCGGGGTTCCTGGAAGACGTTGACGGTGTTGGACACCGCCTCGAGACCGGTCAGTGAGGTGCCGCCGTTTGCGAACGCGCGCAACACAATCAGGATGGTCGCGCCCATCACCAGCCCGCTGCCCTGATGCACCGGCACCGCGCCTGCGATGTGCTGCGGTTCGTATCTCGGCAATCCCCAGATCATTTCACGAACGAATCCGGTCAGGATCGTCACGGTGATCATGCCGACGAACGCGTAGGTCGTCATCGCGAACGTGCGCCCCGACCGTCGTAGCCCGCGCAGGTTGGCCAGGCAGATCAGGACCACCGCCGCCAGCGTGATCTCCAGGTGATAGGGCCGCAGCTGAGGGATCGCCGACACCACCGCCACCGTCGCGGCCGCGGGCTGCACCGCCACGGTGACCACGTAATCGATGAGCAGCGCGGCCGCCGCGACCTGCGCCACGCGTGGACCGAAGTTCTCCCGCGCGACCGTGTAGGACCCACCGGCCCGCGTGTAGATCATGACCACCTGGCGGTACGACGCGGCCACCAACGCGAGGACCACCAGGATGACCCCGGTGATCGGAAGGACCAACGCGAAAGCCGCCATCCCGGCCGCCGGCAGCAGTTCGATCATGATCTGCTCGGTGCCGTACGCGGTCGAGGAAATCGCGTCGGGTGAGAGCGCGCCGAGTGCAACGGGATTCGACAACCTCTCCCCGTCCAGCTGATCGGTGGTGAGCGGCTGTCCCAGGAAAATTCGCTTGCACTTGTCGGTAATGGAGAGCGGTATCCCGCCACTCGGCTGCGTCACAGCATCCCTTCCTCGCGGGCTTTCAAGACATTGGACAAGGACCGGGCCAACTCGAGACCGGATAACGTCATCCCGCGCGGGTGACCTCCGCGATGCGGGACTCGATGTCATAGGGCACGATCTGCGCGACCGCACCCGGAATGCGGCTGACGGCGCGGGCGATCTTGTCTGCCGTGCGATCGTGCAGCAGTCGGCCGACGAGCGGCGAATAAGTCCGGCGTGGCAGCAGCACCGTCGCCTTGGTGTCCGGATGCTCCTTGAGCAGCTGCAGAACCAACTCGTGCGCCGCGCGGCCCAGGTGCCGATCGGGACAGGCCACCAAACGTAGCGGGGTGTCGTGTTCGAAGACCTCCCAACGCTTCTGCAGCCGGGCGGCATGATCGGCGTCGATCACAAAATGCACGACGGTCAGCTCGTCGGCGTGCAGTCCATTCCCATACCGCAGCGCTTCGACCTCCGCAAGGTCGATGGCGTCCACGAAGACCAACACCCGGTGCCGGGTGTAGCGGGCCAGCACCGGCTTTTCCGTGCGTGACATCTCCAGCACGGAAGCCTCCGCGCGGTACTGCCGGTTCAGCCGCATCAGCGCGAGCACCAGCAGCGGGAAGACGACGACGATGAGCCAGGCGCCCTCGCTGAACTTGGCGACCGCGAAGATCCCCACCACGACGGTCGACAGGATCCCGGCGGAGAAATTGACCACCACCTTGCGCCGCCAACCTGGGCCGCGCGTGCTCAGAAAATGCTTCGTCATCCCATAGCCGGCCATCGAGAATCCGGTGAACACGCCGATCGCGTAGAAGGGCACCAACGCATCAACCGAGCCCCCGGTGATGAGGAGCAACGCGATCGACAGGGCGGTCAGGGCGATGATGCCGTTGGAGAAGACCAGGCGATGGCCGCGTTTCATCAGCGGACGCGGTAAAAACCGGTCTCCGGCAACGAAACTCGCCAGCGCGGGGAAGCCGTTGAAGCTGGTGTTGCCACCGGTATAGAGGATCGCCGCGGTCGACGCCTGCACCAACGCGTAGAGCACACCGCCGATCGCGCCGTGCCCGAAGACCGCCCGCGCGATTTCGGACAACATGGACGGGTATCCGTCGGTGTACGGGACGGCATGGGTCACGTGGGTCAGCCACGCCACGCCCGCAAGCAAGAACGCGAGGATGCAGGCCATGATCGTCATCACTCGCCGGGCGTTGATGCCTTCCGGCTTGCGGAAGGTGGTGACTGTGTTCGATATGGCTTCGACTCCGGTCAGTGACGAGCCACCGTTGGCGAACGCGCGCAACACGATCAGAACCGTCGCGCCCATCACCAATCCGCCGCCCTGGTGAACCGGCACCGCTCCGGCGATGTGCTGGGCATCGTATGTCGGCAGGTTTCCGCAAAGCTCGCGGATGACCCCGACAACGATGGTCAGCGACACCATGGCCACGAACGCGTAGGTGGGCACCGCGAAACGGGCCCCCGCTTCGCGCAGACCGCGCAGGTTCGCAAAGCACATCAACAACACCATGCCGACGGTGATCTCGAGGCTGTAGGGGCCCAGCACCGGCAACGCCGATGCCACCGCGACCGTCCCGGCAGCGCATTGCACCGCGACCGTGACCACGTAGTCGATCAGCAGCGCCGCGGCGGCGACCTGCGCCACCCGAGGACCGAAGTTCTCGCGTGCGACCACGTACGATCCGCCGGACCGCGTATAGACCATGACAACTTGCCGATAGGACGCGGCGACCAACACCAGGATCAAGAGGATGACGCCGGTGATCGGCAGCAGCAGTGCGAACGCGGCCATCCCCGCTGCCGGCAACAGTTCGATCATGATCTGCTCGGACCCGTATGCGGTCGAGGAGATCGCGTCGGGTGACAGTACCCCGAGCGCAACCGGGTTGGACAGCTTCTCGTGCTCGAGCTGCGAGTTGATCAAGGGCTTGCCGAGGAAGCCCCGCTTGCACACGTCGGACAGGGACGACCATGCCCTGTGCTCGCCAGGACGCCTATCAGCCAAAGATGCTGGCACAGAACATATTCCTTCCTCCCATACGTGAACCTCTTAATGGCAAGCCATGCAGCTCGCCGAAAGCGTATCTGCCGCAATTGTTTTTGTCGCCCCGCCTTATCAGGCCAGCATCGATAAACACAGGAAATTACCAGAAGAACTGCCAGCACACTCTCAGCGGTTGACTTGCACGTAACAAATATGACGCCATTGGTAATAAAGGCTCGGATTTCGAGTGGATTGGCGCTCCGCGTCAACACCGTTGAGAGATAAGGCACTTCGCCCCATAACAGGTCGCGCGCGGGTCGTCCGATATCGACAGTAAACGCACAGATAAATCAAAGGTGTTGTACAGCAGCCCTTCTGGGTGCCATCGCATCACTTCCTTTATACCATTTGACACAATCCGCGCTTGTAGAAATTGAGTTCTCCTGTGCTCCAGTTGATTCAGAGCCCGAAATGCGGCGTCGCGGTGCGCTTCATCTGCGGGACAGACGAGTTCGTGCGCGCCGCATCCTGAATCTGTCTGTTAGCATCGAATTCGATCGTCATTTCCTTGGAGTAGCGCGCGATATCCGTCTCGGCAAAGTAAGTGCTTGTGCCACATCGGTTTCGCGTCACTGCCCGGCCGGACGCGTGAAGCCACCAGTCCAGATCAATGCTCAGGGGAAGGGACACCGTGTTTTGCGGAGGAGTGAAACGTCATGACCCAGTGCATCATCGTCAGCGGTGATGACGCGCTGGCGTCGACCATCGTCGACGAGCTGAAGAGGGCGGGCGCGCGCGTCGCGAGGCTCCTCGATGCGGAACTCGCCGGCGCCCGCGTCAAGACCGAACTCGCCAGGGCGGGAGTCGCCACCGCGTCGGCTGTGGTCTGCGCCGGAGATGACGACGCAACCAATCTGGAGATTGCGCTGCTGGCGCGGAAGGCCAACCCGGACATCCGCGTGGTGGCCCGGGTGGCCAATGACGTACTGCGCGAGGCCGTTGCCGCGGACGAGGGCCCGAACGCCATCCTCGGTGTTGCCGACCTCGCGGGCGCTGCGGTGGTCGAGGCGTGCCTGGCGCGCACCACGCACCCGTTCGAGGTGGCGGGGATCGACTTCGTCGCCTTCGGCGCCGAGGCCCCGTTCGATGCGTCGCTGCGGGAGATCTACGGCGACCTCGCCCCGGTAGCGATGGTCCCCAACGAGAACGCGGCCAACGCCGGCGAGGTCCTGGTATGCCCGGGGCGGGACCTGCGGGTCAGCGCAGGCGACTGGACGGCGATGATCGGTACCACCGAGGAGGTCGCGGCCTGCGGCGTCAAGGTGCCGCGCCGGGACCGCATGCGTGCACGCCAGTCGCGAGTGCGCCGGGTCCTGTATGCCGCACGTGCCCTGCCCGACGAGGTCAACCCCGCGTTCTACCCCGTGATCGCCGCGCTGATGCTGTTGGTCATCGGCTCGACGACGCTGCTGCATTTCTCCTACACGCACCCTGGGATGTCCTGGACCGACGCGTTCTACTTCACCAACGAGACGATCACGACGACGGGTTACGGCGACTTCAGCTTCGCCAAACAGCCGACCTGGCTGCGGCTCTACGCCGCCGTACTGATGCTGGCCGGCGTGACCACCACCGCTCTGCTTGTCGCCTTCATCGCCGATGTGCTGCTATCGCGGCGCTTTCTGACGCTGTCCGCACGCCCGCGGGCACGCCACTTGCGCAACCACATCATCGTGGTCGGATTGAGCGCGCTCGGGGTCCGGGTCGTCACCGACCTGACCGAGGCCGGTTACGACGTGGCAGTGATCGAGCGCGACCAGAACAATCCTTTCCTGTCGACGACGGCCGAGCTCGACGTTCCGGTCATCTTCGGGGACGCGACCCTACGCCCGACCCTGGAAGCGGCCCGGGTCGACAGCGCCCGCGCGGTCGCGGTGCTGACCCGAGACGACATGGTCAACATCGAGACCGGGATCGTGGTTCGCGAAATGCTGGGCTCCGAGCCCGCCCCGCTGGGCAATCGATGGAGCAAGGTCCCGCTTGTTCTGCGGGTGTACGACCATGACCTGGGCTCCGCCGTCGCCCAGCGGTTCGGCTTCGAAAACGTCCGGTCCACAGTCGAACTGGCCGCACCGTGGTTCATCGGCGCGGCGATGGG